>NZ_JAMXEX010000016.1 GCF_025370775.1 Ancylothrix sp. D3o
GATTTAAAACCTGAAATCCAGACTTCATCTGAATTTTAAATTTTGAATTTTAAATTTTGAATTTTGAATTGGTATAACTTATCCCAATTCTTTATGAAGCTGCGCTAAATAAAGCCTCCAGAATAAAATCGTAGACCGGCACTCCGAAGCCCATTCCTACACAAATGCAGACCACCGGCCACCCAACTAACCCCGAATAATGCGATCCGCCACCGGCCCCCTTTACCCCACGATCCGCAAGCCACTCAACAGTTAGCTAAAAGCTTATTTGGATTCACGGGCGCCGGTAAATGTGATAGATCCGGCTTCTGTATAGGGGCTAGGGGTTTTTATGGTGCCGGTGGAAGTGGGGCCGGTGGATGTTCAAAGGCCAGAGAATTTTCTGGTGCTAGTGGATTTTTAGGGGCCGGTGGACGTTGAGGGGCCGGTGAATGCTCACAAACCAGCGGATCTGCTGGATGGCCGGTGGAATTCGCGATTTGCCGGTGGATGTTGAGGGGCCGGTGAACCTGCCGAAGTCTTTGGATGTTGAGGGGCCGGTGAATCTGCGTGATTGTCGTTGGTAGGGTGGATTTTAGGTTGTCGGCAGATAATATGGACTTTTATCGATAGCAGCAATGGAAAAGTGATCGGGTTTAGCCGAAGAATTAATGAGGAATAAGCGTCATAAGATGCCTTTTTTCCAGAGTGGGCAACGAGCTATGAGTTTTATTCTATCTGCGATAAGCGCTTTGTTGTCACCCCGTCAGTTTCGAGAAGGAGATTGGGGGTTCTGGTTTGGCACATCTGGCTACCTGTTGGGAGCATCAGTTTTGATTCTGCGCTCGCCCCTCTATCTCCAGCGTCCAGTCGCACTGGGGCTTTACGGATTATCGCTGCTGGGCAATTGTTACCTCGTTTCTCCCACGTCCGGTTTGGAGTGGTTTCTGCCGTTCTTTTTCCTCAAAATTCTGGTTAGCCATTTGCTTCCAGAAACGCCCTACTATACCGGCATATCTCAGGATCTTCATCAGGATTGATTAATGTCGCTAAGGGCCGACTTCTGTAAAGTGACTTCTGGATATTCAGATGCCGATGGATGCAATAAGATTAGTAAGTGAGCAGCCAAGTATTTGAGGGGCAGTGGCTAAGTCGGCCTATATTTGAGGGCCGCTAAACGCGGTAACCCAGCCCTATGTTTAAGCGCCGATGAATATTGGAGTATGTGGATGTCGATATAGCGGAGCCGATATATGCTCCAAGGTCAGGGAATGAGCGAGTGAATATTGCAGGGTCGGTTGATATTGTAGAACCAGTGCATGGTGCAGGGCCGATAGATGGAGAGATGCTGGTGGAAGCTCAGGGGCCGGTGCATACAGTGGCGAACCTCCAGACACCAATTGCTCTGCTGGATGGCCGGTGGATTTTTGGGGGCCGGTGCATTTTTAGAGGCCGGTGGATATTGAAATGCCTGTGGAACTCCTGGGCCTGTGAACCATTAGAGGCCGGTGTCTCGCTATCGGCATTCCCGGCGGATGTCGGCCCATATCGTATCCCACCGGCCTCCAACTAAAACAAGGGTATTTTATCGCATCGACTTCCCAGGCGGACACCGACCCATACCTTATCCCACCGGCATCCCAATAAACGTGGGCAAATTACCGCACCGGCATCCCAGACAAACCCCAACAGCTAACTAGACTTAGGTCAATTACCGGAATACGCATCGGCACTCATGGCCACTTCGCTCTCACAAAGACAGACCACACACCGTTTAGCCAACGATCCGCAAGCCAGTCAAGAGTCAACTAAGAACCCCCGCGCGATTCACCGGCATCGACTTCTATCAAGGGACTGTGGATATTACAGGGCTTCGGAATCTGCCAAGGGCCTATGGATGTTAAGATCCCGATGGATCTCCCCAATCGCTATCGGAAATTAATTGAATGGAAACACTAATAATCCGTAGTGTTTTTCATCCAAAAACTTAACTCCCCACTCGTTGGGGAAATTAATTGAATGGAAACCTGTGTAGGATTCTCTTGTTTAAACCGGCCCATTTTGTGTTCCCAACTCTTTGGGGAAATTAATTGCCGGCGGAAATTGAATTTTTCAAGAGGCAACTAAAAATCTATTTCGATAGACCGCATCGGTGGATGTTATAGGGGCCGGCGGATACAATAGAGTCGGCGGATCTGCAAGGATCGGTCGATATTCAATATCCAGAACATCCTGGCAATTGGCTTTCTAAAAGTTTAAATAACAATCAAACTTCCTCTCGACCAGTTTGATTATCTACACTTCGACAGCGCTCAGTGACCACTTGATGCTATGGAGTATGTTCTACACAAGCGCGTCCTAACCGCCCTTGCGGTTGCTATATTTCAGAAACAGGCCGAGAGAATTTGTTGCTGTTTTGGTCGCTCGGAAGTCCTTCTATTTTCCTGATTTTGTTTCTTGATATACTTTCCAAATATTATTTTGTTGATGTTAACACTTTATTTATTTTACCATATATAATTTCTCAACCAGGAAATTAAATTAGATTTGGGAGGTAGTTGTAAGTAATTCTTTGACTTCCCTAGCGGTTAGCAAATTAGGGACACTCCAGATGCCTTTTTTTAAGCGAAAAGCTTCCTCACCTTTCCGAATTATTCGACAATAAAGGTTAAGATGCCGTCGTTTGGGAAAGTCATAAATTCCGAAAGGCAAAAAGTGCCAGCACATCCCGTTTTCGCATAAAATGGATTGAATATTGTTGGACAATTTGGTGTTATTCAAGTACGCATCACTAATCCATCGACCAAAGAAATCTTGCGAGTATGGCTGAACAATTAGAGTTTGGTTTGCGAGTAAGTCGGTCAAAAAAGTTTTAGATGCGTCGCCCCACTGCCAATGAGCTAAAATTTGAGAATCTATCTCCGCTGTTGTTCGTTTGGGCGTTTCTGGCGCATCAATCCATCTGAGACGGATGGCTATTCGTTGGCCGTTTAAATTACAATTTATGGTGTCGCCGTCTACTACAAAAAAATTGCCAGGGGTTGCTACAAACTTTTCCATAATTTCCACCATAATTTCCATTATTTCGTTATTATACTATCATGGGACTCTCATCATTTAACACTCACTTCGACTTTTATCCGCTCTTAAGCCCTTCTGGTATGCCAATTATTAAAGGCATCGAGCAACCCATTGAAGGCATGAAATTAATAGTATATGAGCCTAAGAAAATAAAAGAGATAGATATAAAGTCTGAAATATATTGCATAAACGGATTTACAGATGATGTCCGAATTAATTGCCTGTGGAGTTACCCGATAGAGTCAGCCAGGACAATTCAAAGAATCGGAATTGCTATCACACCAGATTACACATTAGATTCAACTTGGGCAGAACCAGTAAATCGCTGGCAAACCTATCGCAGTCGTTGGGTAGGCGCTTTTTGGGAATCCAAAGGCATTAAAGTTATTCCCTCCGTTAATTGGTGTGATTCAAAATCATTTGAATATGGCTTTGAGGGTATTCTTCCTAATACAGTTATGGCAATTACAACAAATACTGTTTTTGAAGCTGATTTTTGGTCATTTCATCTCGGTCTACGGAAAATGATCGAGGTATTACATCCTTCCAAAATTTTAGTTGTGGGTTGCAAATTTCCCGAATTAGAGTTAGAATTTGGGGAATTAATAAAAAGATACAAACCGCATCTTAGATTAGGGGATCGGTTCTATTTCAGCACTTCGACGAAGGCTTAGTGACCACACTTCGGCAAGCTCAGTGACCACGCAACTTAGTTATGTATAAATTTGATTTTGCGGTTATTGGTTTTATTATCGGGCTAATCACCAGTAGCGCTAGTGCGGTTTGAATAATTTCTGCATGGAAAGCCAAACTAGAGCTAGAAATCGCCACGAATACAAAGCTGATTAATGAGACTAGGAGAATATCCCGCAATCATTTCAGGGAAGTTAGAGGCGAAATTCGAGATGTTCAAAATTACCTAATAAAAACCGATCTTGAACCACCCTTTCAAATTCGGAAATCGGAGTCTGGGGATTTTAGCGATTTTTCGTAGTTAACCGGCTTTACAGTGCCTTGGCCCTAATAATTGATTATGAAGTCAACCATCACACCTCTCAACATCACTCCAGCCGATATCCTACCAAACAAGGCCATTAAACCAGGCGATGTTATTGTGTTTTCGGGAGTTGATATCGTATCGAGGCTAATTCAATTTGTTACCCGCAGTCCTTATTCCCATGTCGCAATTGTCATTTCGGTGGAGAAAGGCCAAATTTTCATCGCTGAATCAACTTTATCTGGCTTGGATTATAAGCAGCAAAAGCTCGTTGAGGGCGTGCAGATAGCAGCGCTATCTAACAGAATTACCGGAGCATCTTCGATTGGATAAAAATTTCTTTTGCCTTTAAAAACACCGCTAACCGACGAACAACAAGTTAGAATTTCGTCATACGTCGAGGGGGGTCATACCAAAACATACGATTATCGCCAAGCCATTCGAGACGTCTCGCCGAACGTCCGAAGTCTTGCCGAAGGGTCGAGTCGCGGGCATTGATATATTTGATAGAATTATTGGGGAAACCAAACCATGTTCTTCTTCCTTCTTTTGCTCGGAATTTGTGGTATCGGCTCTACAACATATAGGGATTTTATCATAAGCTATAAATAGTGCAGAACAAACACCCAAAGATGTGATTTCATTTGATTGTTTTGAAGAATTAATACCGCTTAATTAAGTTAGGAGATAAACAAAAATGACTTCAACAATCCAATTCACACAATCTCGATTCACAATTGTAGAGAGAATATAGAAAAAGTCGGGATGGGGAATCGCCACGACTCAAAATGGACGCAGAGGGATTGTCAGACTACCGAAGTAGCAAAACCCTGTGAAGCGTCAAGAATCACCGCTCCTAAAGGACGGTGAGTATTTCAAGTAACGGTATGTGGCTGTGGCCGTTGTGCCGGTGAAATGAATTCCTAATACTGCTCCATCGCCATCAAACCAATGTCCCATCCTCTGATTATTTCTTTCCAGACGAGCAGGGCCATTTCGGTAGAGAGAACCCTGTAAACGGCGCGGAAGTTGACCGGCTACTAAGGGTAATATTGCCGGGCCAAATTCAGCGGCGCTCGGTCGTAGGGCTGTCGCCCATGTTGGGGCCGGTTGTGTTGCGGGTTTGGTGGACATATTCGTCATAAAAGTTGTTCGTAGTTGGCCTTTAGCCCTCTTCCATCTTAGAAAGCTTGCGCGATCACAACCAATCAAAAATGGTTCGTAGTAGGGCTTTAGCCCTCATACATCATAGAGCGCCGCCAATCAAAAATGGTTCGTAGTAGGGCTTTAGACCTCTTCAAGCTTAGATCCCTTGCCCTATGTCTAGGAATCAAAAATTGTAATCCAAGCAAGGTTTGCTACAATAACGGGGTTGTATTTGTAAATTTTAAGCGCGTCTTTGAGTCAATCCATAGAAATCTCAAAAATAGATACTCTGGCGCAAGAACTGGCAACGATCCAGCAAACCGGCTCAAAACGGATTGCGCTATTAGGTTCGCGTCATGTTCCCATTACCCACCAGCACCTCATTGAGATGATGAGTTACGCCCTGGTTTTATCAGGAAACCGTATCATCACTTCCGGCGCCACCGGCACAAATGCGGCTGCTATCCGAGGTGCCATGCGAGCCGATCCAAATATGCTGACGGTGATTTTACCCCAAAGTCTGGAACGCCAGCCAGCAGAATCACGCGAGCAGCTAGAACAGGTAATGCACTTAGTCGAAAATCCTGGCAATGATACGCTTTCTTTAGCAGAAGCGAGTGCTTTATGCAACCAAGAAATTGTCTCGCGTTGTCAGCAATTGATTTGTTTTGCATTCCACGACAGTCACACACTATTACACACTTGTCGGGAAGCTGAAGAACAGCGCCGTGTTGTGACTTTATTTTACTTTGATTGAAATTTTGTCATGGGTCATTGGTCATTGGTCATTGATCCCCCCCCACCCCCCTTAAAAAGGGGGGGGACTTTTGACAAATAACCAATGGCAACTAACCCCTTACCTATTTGTGAATCAATCATGCAATTGCCAGTCTCTGCTATTTTGTTATATGCCATTGCGGCGGCGGCTTTCTTGATTTATGCGCCGTTTATGGTTGTGGGTTTTGCTCGCGCTAAAGTGGGCTATGATGTCTCTGCACCCCGTGCCATGTTTGATAAATTACCGCCCTATGCTCAACGAGCAACGTGGGCACACCAAAACTCTTTTGAAACGTTTATGGTGTTTGCAGCGGCGGCTTTGATGGCTTATGTCACCGGCCAAAATTCAACAACTGCGGCTGTAGCAGCCATTGCTTTTGTTGTGGCGCGCGTGTTTTTCTCAGTTTTTTATATCTTGGATGTACCGATTCTGCGTTCTTTAATGTTTGGCATTGGTACGCTTTCCACTGCTACACTATTTGTCTTGAGTCTGTTAAGTGTAACGGCTTCAGGAACTCTTTAAAATTTTTTTTGGATTTTGATTATGGCGTCTACTTACTCTTTTGATATTGTCAGCGATTTTGACCGGCAAGAATTAGTTAATGCTGTGGATCAAACCGTGCGGGAAGTTTCCAGCCGCTATGATCTCAAAGATACAAAAACGACGGTTGAACTGGGCGATACCGCGATTACAATTAACACAGCCAGCGAAATGACCCTTGATGCTGTTGCTTCGATTTTGCAACAAAAAGCAGTCAAGAGAAATCTGTCGTTAAAGATTTTTGACTATGGCAAAATTGAGCAAGCCAGCGGGAATCGCGTCAGACAAGAAATCACCCTAAAAAAAGGCATTGCTCAAGATATAGCCAAGCAAATTAGCAAATTGATTCGAGATGAATTTAAGAAGGTTCAAGCCTCGATTCAAGGCGATGCAGTGCGGGTTACTGCAAAAGATAAAGATGAGTTACAATTGGTGATTCAGCGCTTAAAACAAGAAGATTTGCCGGTGGCTTTACAGTTTACAAACTACCGCTAATTTTGCCGGCTTTTTCGTTCTGTGGCTCAGCCACAGAATGCAATTTTATAGGCTCAGCCTAGTGCATTACTAAAAGGTAAGCCTAACAGCTTATGGAGATGAAACCGGCAGCAAGTTTAAATAAAAAAATTGCTTATCTGGACTTTCTTAACCACGAGATAAAATTACCCTCCCTAACAGCCAAAAAGCCTTTAGTGAATGTTAGAAGATGCCGGCGCTACTTATCGGCATAATTTACAAGGCAAGAAAAAGTGCCCGTTTGCAAAGTTTTCCAGATTGGTTTGAATTTAAAGGCTCCGAAGAAAGCCGGTGTAAACAAATTGGTAACGCCGTCCCGCCGCTTTTGGCAAAAGCTTTAGCGGTTTATGTAAAAGCTTATTTAAAATTTCATCAAACCTCAACAAGAAATAAAGATAATTTACTTAATCACCCGATACAGCTATCTTTTAATTTTGTAGGAAAGCATACCTACAAAGCCCTTTAATCTATCAGAACCGGCATCAAAACTTTTTTTCTCTTAAAATTCAGATATACCCCAACCTATCAAACCCAAGATGAAACTTAAACACCTCCTCACCGGCACCCTCCTACTCACCCTCCTACTCACCCCCCCAGCAAACGCCCAAAGCCAACCAACCATCGAGCAAATTCTGCAAGCCTGCGCCTATCAACAAACACAAACTCTCCCCATGCCATTTACAGACATCCCAGACAACCATTGGGCACGGGAAGCCGTTATAAATATGTACTATTGTGGAGGCGTGCGCGGGCCAATAGCCGAAGCCGAATTACGCAGAGTACAACAACAAACCTCAGTAAATATCAAAACCTTATTATCCGCCCCCACCACCCTTAAAATAGACAATCGACAATATAACTTAGAAACCTATCTGTGGCGAGATTTCATGCCAATGACACCCCCCGATGGCACCCCCTTAATCGCCTCCCTTCGCCTCAGCGCAGCCGATGGTAAAATAGTCCCGAATTCCCTTAATGCTAACCGAATCTGGTTAATAGAAAACGGACAAATTCTTTGGGAAACAAACTTAGCAGACGAAAACCGGCAACCCCCATCAAATCAAATTAAAAGAATTGCTCGAAATGGCCCTAATTTGCAACCAGGCACCGCCGTTGATATAGTAGTTCAAGTCACAGACAACAAAAATCAAACTTATTTTATCAAAGCCAGCAAACAAATCATTCAACGCACAGATTAATTTCCCAATAAAAACCCTTATGAAAATTAAACCCCTTTACGAATTCCCCTTTTCTTGGCAAAACAAAACCCCCGAAAACATAACCAGCGATTGCCAATGGTTAGAATTAATTATTCGGACAAGCGCCCCCTTTTCCGAAGCCTGGATTAAAGCCAGAATAGTTCAACTCGCCTATCCCAACCCCCCCGGAAGTGTCCCTTCCGCCGACAATATCCCCACCTATGCCGGCTTAGAATCAGAAAGAGAAATTGTCCAAGCCATCCGCTCAATTTGTGACCTCAAACAATACCCCTGTTTAGCCGAAACTATAGACGAACAATATGTAACTCTTACCCTCAATAGTTGGAGATCAAAAAAATTTAGCCAAGCCGTAAGTCGCAACTTTGAAATTTATGCAGATCGCCTACACAACAACGTATTTTTAATAACAAGCACCGCCTCAATTTCCCTCCACGTTGAACGCCAACTTCCCCCCTTAGTTCGCTATCGACCACTTTTTAATATCCAAGAATTTGCCCAAATTATTAAACAAAAATCCTGTCAACGCCTCACCCTCAGAACACACGGCTACGCCAACAACTCCCGAAACTTTTATAAAGCCTTCATGGCAGAAGCCGACGCCCTAAACCGCACCAACAATCCCAGCCAAGAAAACACCGACACAGACGTAACCAGCCTTGACGAAAAACACTTTTATGTAGGCTATCATTGGCCGAGTGAACAACCAATAATTAGTCCGGGGTTGTGGGTAGACTTTCGCTATCATGCCAACATAGTCAGCAAATTTTTATTCGTCATTGCCCTATTTTCTCTCGCCTTTGGCACCATTTTATACCTATTATTAAAACTTTTTGTTATTCCCCTCCTCGTCTCCTTGGGAACCTTTTCCAGCGTAGCAGAACTCGGAAAGGCAATAAACTTTAGCAACACCGTCGATATAGCCGTTTCGTTGTATTGGATCATCCCCGCAATCTTCGTATTGTGGGCAATTTTCATGCAGATATTACGAGTCGTTGCCTACCAAAGAGATCGCTATCGCGCCCTCCATTATGGAGCCCCCGATTTAGGCGAATTCTTCTGGCGATTAGATAAAGCCCTCACCACCCAAGAAAAACGCAATCAAACAAAAGAAAAAATATCAAATATCGAAGAACCGCTTCCCCCACCCCCAAAAAAATCCCGAATTATTGTAAACTTAATTGGGCATAGCATGGGAGGATTGCTATTAGTAAACGTCTTGAGACTTTTAGCCGACCGATTTGGTAAAGATGACCGAGGCTCCCTAGAACCCGATTTTATCACCATTACCACCGAAGAAGGACAAGAATTAAGAGCACGCCCCGAAAACGAAGACGACTCCGACTCCATAGGCGAACATTTATTGCTCGATAAACTTATCTTAGCCTCCCCAGATATTCCCCTAGAATTTTTACGCGAAGGACGCAATAACTATGTGCGTTCAGCCATGCGCCGGTGCCGGCAGATATATTTATTTTCCAGTGACCGCGACATTGTACTGCGCTACCTCGCCACCTTGGGCAACTGGTTTAGTGAACCCAGCATTGAAATGTCAGGCTATCGACTTGGCAACGTTTTTTTACAACGAACCAGTCCAAAAGATCCGACTTCTAGCTACCGGCTGTTAATTCGTAATATGTTTCATCCTCGTTCCGCCGTTAAAGCCACCTCCGCCTACGATTTATTTCAAAAATTTAACTATATCGACTGCTCAGAAATGCAGGGAGTTAACGGCGTAAATCTTCCCCTCAACCCCATCACCGCCCTCCCCATTGACATCCTCAACGCCGTCTTTTATGCCTTCAAAATTGACCCACACGGCGGTTATTTTTTCACTTTCACCCCATCTTTTGCCATCATTAAACTCCTAATCACCCTAGAAGATGCCTCAGACACAAATATCAATTTGCAAATTAACACCCTCATCGAAAAAACTAAGCTCAGATTTTTAGCCAGCCAACCTTTTATGACTCCTCCCCCTCCATTGAGCCAAACTTTAAATGTATCTAAAGAAACGTAGAAACCGCCAACAAAAAATCTACTATCAGCATTCAACAAGATAGTAATAGTTTAGAAACCTCTATTGACTGTTGAAAGTCTGGGCTGATTTGATGTGGATAGTTGATCTGGTTTTGAGGGATTTTTTAACCGCAGATGAACGCAGATGAACGCAGATGGGCTATCTGTTTTGGTTTTAGGTTGTTGGGTTTTTTATGGATAAGATTTTTTGTTACAGAGGAAGTTATTGGTTACGACGCTGACGTAAGATAAATTCAGCAATTGCTAAATCTACTGGGGTTGTGACTTTTAAGTTTGTTTCTTCTCCTTCTACGACACTCACCGGCAAACCACACAACTCAAACAAAGCTGCATCATCTGTCACTTCCCAACCCAAACTACGGCCTTTTTCGTGACACTGTTTTAAAAGATTTACTTCAAAACCTTGGGGAGTTTGGGCCGCCCAAAGATTGCGCCGGTCTGGCGTATCCCGAATTACAAGCGCCTCATCAACAACCTTAATCGTATCTTTGACCGGCACCGCCGCCACTAACCCCTGACAACCCAAAAGCGCCTCAGCACAGCGATCAAACAAACTGGGAGTCCCCAAACACCTCGCGCCGTCATGGATTAAAACCCGCTTGGCATCAGCCGGCAACCCTTGTAAACCGTTATAAACCGACTCTTGACGAGTTTCCCCCCCCGCAATCAACACCACCGGCAACCGCAAAGAAACCATCGCCAAAATTTCCTCAAAAGCCGGCCAATCCGAAGGCTGGCCAATAATACCCACCCATTCAATCGAATCACTCGCCCCCACCGCCGCCAGAGTCCAAGCCAAAATCGGTTTACCCAACAAACTCAATAAAAGCTTATTGCGGTCACTGCCCATCCGGCGGCCCATTCCCGCTGCTGGAATCAATAAATGCACAACTTACTCCTTTGTAAAAAAAACAACTAGGGCGTACTTACCCCGCTAGTGGGTAGCGCCGTTCGCGCAGCGCCCTCTAGGGATAACGCCGTGATTGCCCCACACAGGGGTTATCTCCAGATGAGTGTTAGCCAAACTCGATCTACCACACAAATTACCTATCAACCTATAGAATAAGACTTTGGCAAGCTAAATCAACCACAATGCGAATACTGGCACTTGTCCCCGGTGGAATTGGCGACCAAATCTTATTTTTTCCAACCCTGGAAGACCTCAAACGGTCATACCCAAACGCCAAAATAGACATTATCGCCGAACCGCGATCCAAAGCGGCCTACCGCGTTAATAAATACTTTCACGACAAATCCCTCAACGTCGTTAACTTCGACTTCAAAGACCGCAACGGTCTAGCAGACTGGGGAAACTTGTTAGGAATCATGCGCGATGTCGAGTATGATGCCGTACTCTCCTTGGGACAAATACCCACCCTTGGCCTACTTTTATGGTTAACCGGCATCCCCAAACGAGTCGGCTACAACACGGCTGCAAGCTGGTTTCTTACCAACAGCCTCCCCCTGAAAACCGACCAATATAAAGCCGAAACATACCATGATCTCCTGCAAGGTTTTGGTATCACCACAGCTTGTCCCAATCTCTCAGTCACCCTCCTCAAAGAGGATATCGCCTGGGCCGAAAGAGAACAGCAAAGACTAGGTATCAAAAACAGCGGCTATATTCTGTTGCACAGCGGCGTGACTCAAGTCACTAAAACCAACGGCATTGACCAAATTTATCCCGTCAACAACTGGCAAAAAATTATTCAAGACATCCAAAAACGCCAGCCTCAACTGCCGGTGGTTGCCATCAAAGGCCCAGAAGATGAAGAATTAGTCAGCGAACTTTTGCAGGCTTGTCCGGGGCTAAAACTCACCTCCCCGGAAAATGTCGGCGAGTTAGCAGCCATGATTGCCGGTGCAAACTTAATGATCTGCACTCCAGGCACCCCCATGCACCTAGCCGTCGCAGTCCAAACTTATACCATCGCCTTATTGGGCCCCAGCGAACCGAAACAACTGTTGCCAAACAGCGATAAATACATCGGCATTCAATCTAATACCGCTGCAATGGCTGATATCTCACCCGAAACAGTTATTAAGAAAATTTGGGGAGAAAGTTAAAACCATAGGCTTTTGGCCATTGGGGAAAAATCAAACGCCCGAATTTTTCCCCAATACCGCCCTATGCTTCGATTTTGGCCAAGCCACCGCATTTTTACAGATATAAGTTCATCTAGTCACAAGCACCTACAGCAAAAATCAGGGAATCTACGGATATATTTTTTTCCCACAAAAGACAAACTAGATTTAGGGTATTAAGCAAAGGTTGGAGAACTACTTCCTCACCGGCTGATTTAGACACAAATCACCCACAGACCGGAGGACGTGTTTTAGCTGCTCAAAAAACAGCAAACAACCTAGTAAGCGCGGGTTTTAAGGGCAGAAAGCATCTAACATTTAAACAAAAAAAGCAAAAAAGTTCAGGCAGTTTCATTGCTCTGCCTAAACAGAATTAAAGCCAGGATAAAAAGTGCCGGCTTTGCAAAAAGAAAAGCCCGCCTTAGCCCAACCAAAAAATCCCCTCAAACCTCTGTTAATTAAACACATTTTTTTGGCCAAATTTCTGACAAATTCTTGGCGCTTGGGGTGCATCTGCCGGTACAGCAACTACATAGCAGCCTATAGTTGCACTTGATTTCAGGAGAATCTAAACGTGGAAACCGTAACGCCAGTTCTTGCCGATCCTCATCCCCATTCGCGCACTCGCACTCACTATGCACTGATTGGACTGGCCCTTTCCGTAGGAGCAACCAGCCTATTTTTGCCCCGCCAGGGCGATCAAGCCAACGCCACAGAATATATCCCCCCAACCGGCACCCAGAGTGCTGTTCACACCTCAGAAGTCACAGCCACTTCAGCCGAAACCCAGATACAATCTTTAGTGAGCGGGCCGGCTGCCAAAAAAATCGAATCAGCCCCCCAAAATGCTATTGATGCCGGTGTTGCAACAGCCACCCAGAACGTTAACCCAACGCCTGATGCGGAAGTTATGCCAGTTGCCATTCAACAGCCAGAAACCTACAACCAATCACTCCAAAACAACTCTAGCGACAGCTTAAGACAAGAAATTATCCGACTGCGGCAAAAATACCGACGCCTTAAAGAACAGCCGCAAACCCATTTGTCTCAAACCACTTCTATTACCGAAGATCAGCAAGATTTGCAATTCAGGCAAACGACTCAAAGCGTGCAACTCAACTTAGAAAATTTACGCAGAAAAAGAAACCTAGAGTTGCAAGTTCGCAATAGTTCATTAGAAAATCCGACAAATCTCCAAACCAATCGCCAAGAATTAATAGCCGTAGCGCCTTTGGGGTCAGAAGCCTACGAATATGACATCAAACCGCGCTTTGTTTCACCGGCCTTACCACCTCTAAACCGGCCCGACACCTACCTGCCAAAAACTCCAGCCATTTTTGAGGGATATATTTGGCCGGCCCAAGGAACACTAACCTCTGGCTATGGTTGGCGTTGGGGAAGAATGCACGCTGGAATAGACATTGCCGGGCCCATTGGCACACCGATAGTCGCGGCTGGCGGGGGAATTGTCACATTTGCCGGTTGGGATGAAGGAGGCTATGGAAACCTCGTAGAAATACAGCATCCAGATGGCAGCATCACCCGCTATGCTCACAACAACCGCATTTTAGTCCGAGAAGGGCAACAAGTGGAAGGCGGCCAGCAGATTGCCGAAATGGGAAGCACCGGCAACAGCACCGGCCCGCATTTACACTTTGAAATTCACCCCCAAGGAAAAGGCGCAGAAAATCCCCTTGCCTATTTGCGAACTTAAATTAAATACAAACAGGGACATCAAAAATAAGGGTGAGGGGGAAAAGAAAATTATCTTGATCCCAACCCATTACTTATTGCCCATAACCACCGCCTCAAAAAACGCTTCGTCAAGTTCATAACCCAACATTTGAGCCAAAGCCATCAACTTAAACTTGCTCGGAGCGTTAATAGAAAACAACCAATCAGAAACCACAAAAATTTTTTGCATAATAAAAATTTCTAAAGCTTCGGGGTTAAACTGTATTCCCTCTGTGCGGTGAAATTGGTGGGGCACCAACATCGCAGTATAACGGGCCAACTCTCCACTATTACCCATTAACAACACCGGCAACCAAGGATAACGAGCATCTAAACGAAGAAACCAGAGACGCACTTCCGGAATTTCCGATAATTCGCGGGGATCTTCGGGTTCAGTGGGATAATCAATTTCAAAGGACAACTGCTCAGATGCAGCTTCAGAGCCTTTTGCCAGCACAGCCTCGATAGCAGTTTGGGCCGGTGAGAGATCCAGCGAATCGATGTTTTCAGAGTTTAGAGGAATTGTCAATAACATTTAAGGAATTTTCCGGTTTAAATTTGAAATTGTCATCCTATCCGTAGAGAGTCCTAAAGCACTCTCCCCTATCCGTAGGAAGTCCTTAAGGAATCTCCGTTTCACCGAAGATGCCTAATTGTGGCAAAGTTAAGATAGACCGTCGGCATCCCTTGGCACCAACGATCACTAACATTGAAAATAGCCCTGCAAGGTATTCAAGGTCAAATGCCCACAACAGAGACGCCAAAAAATGACCGCCCTAAAAATCATAGGATAAAATAAAAGAACAACCCGCCGTAAAAGCGAGTGTACGGCACATACTTAAAATTAAAAACATAAATTAGGCGGTAGCTGTGAAACCAATTCGCTCATTAGAAGATGCTTTAAATCGTTGCCAAAACCTGGGAATGCGCCTTTCTCGCCAGCGCCGCTTCATTCTGGAACTGCTCTGGCAAGCAAAAGAACACCTCTCAGCCAGAGAAATTTATGACCGCTTAAATCAGGAAGGAAAAGCAATAGGTCATACATCCGTTTACCAGAATTTAGAAGCCCTATCGAGAGGAGGCATCATAGAGTGTATAGAACGCTCTGATGGTCGGCTTTATGGAAATATCAGCGACTCCCACAGTCATATAAACTGTTTAGACACCAAACAAATTTTGGATCTTCATATTGACTTGCCACCAGAACTTATCGAACAAATCGAACAGCAAACCGGCGTAAAAATCACCGATTACCGGATCGACTTTTACGGCTATCGCTTAGACTCGCCACCCCAAACCCCAGACGACGTAGAAAGCTGGTATCAACCGACTTCACCCTGATAGGGATAGCCATACAACCTAACTGGACTGTAAAAAGCATTTTATAAAATTTGTAACGTTGCAAAATTCCTATGGGCCTTTATAATAAGACGGCAAATTGCTAATTCATTCTCAGGGCGTTTAGCCCGCGTCAATTTCGTAAGCGATCTCTTGATTACACCCAGGCAAAAACACTGCACCGACTAAAAAACCGGCAACCATCCGTATAGTCCGCAAAAATCCTGAGTATTGAGGTAGAGTAATTTTGACTCGCCGCCAAAAACGCCTGTCTCCCGCGCCAAGTGATTAGCAAGCAAAAAATGTCTCTTTAGGGAGACAAAAAATAAGCCTCAGCGCACCGGCCTAATTAAAGCAATTAAGCACCGGCTCGCAGAACACCAGAGAGAGCGGCGCAAAATTCAGGCGCGGGATAACAGCCAACCAACAAAAGCGGACCCTTCGCTATTTGATAATAGAGGTATGGCTGCCAAAAGCAGCTTCGGTCGCCGGCCACCCACCCCATGCCGCCATGCTAAAACCAACCCCAGAAACAATGACGAATTCTCCCGCTGACACGCCTATCGAAACAAAAACCTCCCGCCAAAAAGATTGGGGGTGGCCGTTTGTTTGGCTGAGCGTGCTGCTCGTGTTTGGAGGAACAGCCGCCGGCGCATTTTTCTGGCTGATCACAATGCCGCCGCCGATTGACTGCAAGCAAATCTCGCCCCTCTCTCCAGAGATGCAAAGATTGCAGTGCGCCAAAGAATCTGCTTCCAGCCGCAAAGTCGAAGAATTAATTAAAGGACTGGCGGTGGTAAAAGACTGGCCCGAAGACAACCCCCTCTACCCGCAAGCCAGTCAATTGCGCGATGAGTGGTCAAAATGGCTTTTGGAATTGGCCCGCAATAAATTGGAAAGTGGAGATTTAAAAGGAGCCGAAGAACTGGCCAAAAAAATCCCTGCCAATGCTTCCGTTTATCAAGATGCTCAGGCCGTCGTTTCCACTTGGCAAACGGACTGGGACAAAGGCAAAACAATTTATAACAAAGCCCAAGAAGCCCTCAAACAACAACAATGGCAACTGGCCACCGGCTATGCCCAACAACTCGCTAGTCTGCGAAACGAATACTGGGGCCAGCAGCGCTCGGCTGATTTACTCAATCAAATAGGCCGGGAAAGACAAGCGTGGGAACAGTTAAAACTCGCTCGCGTTACCGCGAACCCCCAAACAGCCGATAACCTCCAAAAAGCCTTGCAATTGGCCACAAAGGTAGAAGAAAAAACCTACGCCCACAACACAGCCAAAACCGACATTACAAAATGGAGCCGCAAAGTTCTACAAATTGCCTCGGTTCAAATCAAACAACGAAACCTACCAGCAGCAATCAACCTAGCCAACAGCATCCCCTCGATCTCGTCGCTTTATGCCGAAGCCCAAGACTTTATTCTGCTGAGTAAAGCTGAAATGCTTTTACCCAAAGAAAAAGAATTTTCTGGGCCGGTGGCACGTCACGTTTTTGCTCTCATCGAAGCTCAAGCCGCCGCACGCCAACTCAGCCAAGATCGCCCGCTCTACAAACAAGCTCAAGAAAAAATTGCCTCTTGGCAAGCACAACTCGATGACTTAGTACAGCTAGAAGTTGCAAGCTCCGCCGCCAGCTTTGGTCAAGGTTGGATGCTGCAAATGGCTATCGAACAAGCAAACACGATCTCCCGGAACCGCCCCCGCCGCGTCCATGCCCAAACTCTGATTGCCCAGTGGCGTAAAGAACTGAAAGAATCAGAAGACCGGCCTTATCTGGTACGCGCTCAAACCCTCGCCCAAGCAAAAACTGTAGACTCCTACAAAACCGCCATTGCCGAAGCACGTCAAATTAAACTTAACCGGCCTCTACGCCTAGAAGCTCAAACCCTGATCGCTAGTTGGAACAAACAAATCGAAACCATCGAAGATAAACCAATCCTTGAAGAAAGCTTAGCGCTCGCCAAACAAAACAAACTAGACGCTGCAATTCGCACAGCTTCCCGCATAGGTAAAGGTCGTGCCCTTTATAAAGAAGCAATAGCTGCCATAAGTGACTGGACAGCGGAAATCCAAATTACCGAAGACCGGCCTCTACTAAATGAAGCTGCAAAACTCGCCTCTGTGGGCCGACTCTCAGAAGCCATTCAAAAAGCAGCCCAAATAGGTAGCGGTCGCGCCCTCTATTACGAAGCCCAAGACGCTATTGCCCGCTGGGCAGCCGAGCGCAACACTATCCGACTTTCTTCCTACCCAGAACCGGCTCAAGAATCGGCCCCAACACAATCTTACTCACCGCCGCCGGTTGAATCTTACTCTCCACCTCCGGCAGAGTCTTACTCTCCACCTCCGGCGGAATCTTACTCTCCACCGGCACCCGAACCTTACTCTCCACCGGCACCCGAACCTTATTACCCTCCAGCGGCACCCGAACCCGCTCCGCCGCCGGTAGAATCTTATACCCCACCGGCACCCGAACCTTATTACCCTCCAGCGGCACCAGAACCCTACATCCCACCGGAACCAGCACCCGAACCTTACGTTCCCCCGGTTCAATCTTACGAACCCCCAGTCGAACCCGCACCAGCGCCAGAGCCAGCCCCACCGGAACCGGCACCCGTCGCCGCACCGGAACCGGCACCCGCAGCGGCTCCTTTGCCGGCTGATGGCATTGAATAAGCTGGTACAAATTAAGGGTGTTTTGAGGGGATTGGGGCGTTGAGGAAGCGTTCCTTTCCCCCCCTGGAGTTGGGGAGTTGATGGCTGGAAAAATGTTGAAATTACTCATTATTGATGATGACTTGATTTTTCGTACCGGTTTGCGGACAATTTGCGACCGCGAACCAGACTTACAAGTAGTAGCAGAAACCGGCAAAAACAGAGAAGCATTTCAACTTCTGGCCGGTG
This sequence comes from Ancylothrix sp. D3o, assembly GCF_025370775.1. Taxonomy (NCBI): domain Bacteria; kingdom Bacillati; phylum Cyanobacteriota; class Cyanophyceae; order Oscillatoriales; family Microcoleaceae; genus Ancylothrix; species Ancylothrix sp. D3o. The sequence goes on from NZ_JAMXEX010000016.1 coordinate 18,360, forward strand.
CCTTTGCCAATGTCGATTTGGTAATTTTAGACTTAGCCATTCAAGGTCAAACATCCGATTCTTATCCAGACTCAACAGCCGGTTTAGTCTTTTGCCAACAGCTAAAAACTTCTTTTTCTCAGGTGCCGGTGTTGTTGCTAACTTCCCTCAGCGATAGCTCGGTAATTTTGGCAGCCCAGCGTTTAGGAATTGAAGGTTACTGTCCCAAAGGAACCGTCACCCCAGAATTAATTAATGCCATTCGTTTAGTTGGACAAGGGCAAAATTACTGGCCTTTGATGCCAACTTCCAGTCGGGCTCTTGGGAGCGCCGAAACAAAGCCAGGCCGGCAGTTTAACTGGAAATATCGTACTTTTTTGTCGGGAAGCCGGCAAATTGAACGCAGTCTCGCCGAACTTTCTACTCAATTAGATAACCCTTTTTTGTCGCCTTTAGACCGGGCTTTTTTGCAGGGACGTCAGCGGGAGTTACGCTTGGCTCAATGGTTGCTTAAGCAGTGGTTTGCCAACGATAAACAAGACGCACCGGCTTTTGTTCCCCCGCCTTTTCAACCCCCGGAACCTAGAAATTTTCAGGAGCGTCCAAAGGCAGATTTGAGGACTACAAATAGCGAAACGGATATTGTATTACAACCAGAAATTTTTGAATCGACTTTTTATAAGCTCAATTCTAGCTTGTTTAATTTTACGGATATTCCTTTAGAAATTGATATTTTACAAACTCATAAAAAGCGGGAATTACTGTCTATAACTTTGCGCCAAATTGAAGTTTTAATTAAGGAACTACGTTTAGCTGATGTTTCTTTACCACAAATTGAGCAAAAACGGAACGCTCTTTTGCAAGATTTATGGCAATTAGTCCTGAAAGAGTTTTTTGGCAAATACTATACTGTTTTGCTAGGTAACTCGGTGCTGGAAGTGGTGCCGGTTTTACTTGCAGATGCCGGTGTGGTTCAAACAGAAATTTTTGATAAAATTCCCTATGTGGAAAATGTTTTTGCTTATTTTCTCTTTAAAAGTTCGCTAAAAATTGATAATCAAATTTATGCCGGTGAAAGTGCCGAAGCTCGATTTAGAGCGGAATTTTTATTACAAAATCTGGCTATTCAAATCTCTAATGCGGTGATTCAACCGTTACTTAATCATTTTTCGGAAAGCGAAGAAATTAAACATGAGTTTTTTGACCGGCGCTGGCTTTCTAATCGGTCTATTTTGAAGTTTCGGAATAATTTATCTTGGAAATATCGGGTAGAAAGATATATTACTGAACCGACAGCTATTTTTGAAAGCCGGTATTGGTTGTTTATTTTAGATGAGCGTGGGATTAGAAAATTGGCTATTTATGCGCCTCGCACGGAGGAGTTAGGGCAACTTTCTGGTATTCCTTTGGTGGTGACTTATGTGTTGGAAAGTCGGGATGCAATTGCTCCTCGTTTGCGTTCGGCGGTAAGTTTTTTGGGCAGTGGGGTTGTTTATTTGCTTACTCAGGTGATTGGTAGGGGGTTGGGTTTAGTTGCTCGTGGTATTATTCAAGGTATTGGTAGTTCTTGGCCGGAAGGTAAGCTGGGGAAGAATACTTCGCGGCGAGATTGAGGGGGAGTTTTTTAACCGCAGATAAACGCAGATGAACGCAGATAAGATGAACGCAGATAATGATGAACGCCTCAGTTTGGGGTTTTTGAAAACCCGATTCCGTAAAGAAACCGGGTTTTTGCATACCGCAGCTACAAATCAATTATTAACTATCAATTAATAATTAATAATTGTTGGTAGGATTTACATGAATTCGCGGGGGTCTGTGACGTGGCCGGTGAGGGCGGAAGCGGCGGCTGTGTAGGGCGAGGCGAGATAAATTTGTGCTTGTTTGTTGCCCATACGTCCGGGGAAGTTGCGGTTGGTGGTGGAGACACAAACTTCGGGTTCATTTAACCGGCCAAAGGTGTCTTTAGGGCCGCCTAAACAAGCTGCACAACTGGGGGCTGCTGGTTCAATACAACCGGCTGCTAATAGGATTTCTGAGAGGGTTTGTCCTTCATGTTTGACGGTAAATAAGTCTTCATAGACTTTTTGGGTGGCTGGGACAATATAGGTGGGTACTTTGACTGTATTGCCTTTGAGAATTTTGGCAGCGTGGAGGAAGTCAGAAGTTTTGCCGCCGGTGCAAGAACCGATATATACGCGGTCTATCTTGACATCTTTGCATTCTCGTGCTAAGGCGCGGTTATCGGGGGAGTGGGGTTGAGCGACGACCGGCTCTAGTTTAGAGACATCACAATGCCAACTGCTATAAAAGCTGGCATCAGCATCGGTATAAACCGGCTCAAAAGGCTTATCTGTGCGAGCACGGACATAATCAAAAGTAGTTTGGTCGGGGGCGATGGTACCATTTTTACCACCGGCCTCAATGACCATATTGCAGAGAGTCATGCGTTCTTCCATAGACATCGCATCAACAGCAGTGCCGGTAAATTCCATTGTCCGGTAGTTGGCACCACTGACAGAGATATCGCCGATAATTTGGAGGATGAGGTCTTTGGCTAAAAGATAGGGGGGTAACTCACCATCGAGGATAAAACGCATGGTGGCTGGAACTTTAACTAAAAGCTTGCCGGTGCCCATAATAAACGCAGCATCCGTGTTGCCGATGCCGGTGGCGAATTGACCAAAAGCGCCGGCATTGCAGGTGTGAGAGTCGGTGCCAAAGAGAACTTCACCGGGGCGAGTGTGACCTTCTTGAGCCAAAGCAACGTGACAAACGCCTTTATAATCTGGATTGGCCTTAAAATTAGCACGGTCGATAATATCGTAGAAATATTTAATGTTTTGTTCTGCTGCAAATTCGCGCAGAATATCGACGTTGCGATTAGCACGTTCGTCTGAGGTAAAGATATAGTGGTCGGGAATTAAAACAATTTTTTCTTTATCCCAGACCTTAGCATCGGCGCCAAATTCGCGTTTAAAAACGCCGATGGTTCCGGGCCCGCAGACATCGTGCGTCATTAAAAGATCAACCGACACCCAGATATTTTCCCCTGGCTGAACAGAAGACCGGCCGGCGGCACGGGCTAAAATTTTTTCGGTGAGGGTCATCCCCATAAAAACAGTTCTCCTGCGGCAATGCTTGAAATTAATAATTCGTCATTAGTCCTCTGTAGCGGGCTGGATACCAATATCTGACCTTCGTAGCTTGGATCTGGGTGAACCCGCCCGTACAGTCGTGGGGAGAAAAAACAAAGGACTTTTGACAAATGACGATGGACTTATCCCCATTACTCATAATATTTGTTAATTGGGGGTAATGGGACATTGTTTTTTGAGCAATTGCCCATGAACCGTCTATGGGTATTTAACGAGGGGTGGGGGGAGTGTTGCTGGCGCTACCGGCGGGGTTGTTGCTGACGGCGCGTTGCATGGCGGCGAGGGCGCGGTTGTAGCCGATGATGGCACGGATGCGGTTGCCTTCGGAACGGGTAAGCTGGGTTTCGGAGTTGATGACATCGGTTTGGGTACCGACACCGGCGCCAAAGCGTAAGCGGGCAAGACGGAGGGCTTCTCTGGCGCGTTCAACTTCAACGCTGGCGGTTTGGATATTTTCAAAATTGGTTTGCAAGTCATAGTAAGCTTGCTCGACTTGAAAACGAACTTGGTTGCGAGCGTCTGCAAAGCGGGTTTCGGCAATATCTCTATTTCTGTCTTCTTGGGTAGCTCTGGCTTGGGAGGCTCCGCCGTCGTATAAGTTCCAGCGCAAACGGGCACCGAGCGAGTAACCGTCTGTGACGGCGATTTGATCGCCAAAGACTTCGAGGATGTTGTAGTTGGCAAAAACGCTGACTTGGGGGCGGGTGGCGGCTTCGGCGACACGGCGCTGTTGTTCGCTAATTTCGCGTTGGAGTAGTTGCTGGGAGAGTTCGGCGCGGCGTTTGAAGGCTTCGATGATGCTGTCTTCGAGGTTGATGTTCCAGTAGCCGGCGATATCGACGGGATCGGCGGCGGTGATGTTGAGGGGAAGGGAGATGCTGAGTTGTTGGGAGAGTTGGCGCTGGGCTACTTGAAAGTCGCGTTGGGCGCGGGCGAGGTTTTGTTGTTCGTTGGCAAGCTGAACTTGGGCTTGGAGGACGTCAAAGCGGGTTCCTACGCCGGCTCTTTCGAGGGCTTCGGCGTCGCAGAGGCTTTGTTGGGATGCGGTGACTGCTTGGCTGGAGATGCGTATTTGTTGTTCGGCTTCTTGAATGTCGTAGTAGGAGTTGGAGATATCGAGGCGGAGTTGTTCTTCGATGCGTTCTACTTCGAGTTGGCTTAGCTCAACTTGTCTTTCGCGGGTGCGGATGGTGGCAGACCGGCGCCCAGAGGTGTAAACGTCGTAACTAAGTTCGAGTTGTCCGCTGAGGCTGCGGGTGACGGTTTCATCGGGGACGTCTTGGCCGGTGAGTAGTTGTTGCAGTTCGTTTTGACGTTGAGCTTGGGCCGAGTCGCTGCGGGTGATGTCGCCTGCCAGGTCGAGGGAGGGGTATTCAGCGGCGATGGCTTCTCGTAGTTGGGCTCGGCTGCGTTCGAGTTCGAGTTCGGCTACTTGGAGGTCGCGGTTGTTTCTCCGTGCGAGTTCGATGGCTTGTTGGAGGGTGATGGGTTGGATGCCGATGATTTCGACTTCGGAGGGTTTGACGGGGAATTGTAGGGGGTTTGGGTTGGGGTTTAGGTATTCGGGGAGGGTGGCGGGGGCTGTATAGTTAGGGGTGGTCTGGGGCTCTGGGTTTTCTCTGCGCTGTCTGAGTTCTGCACAGCTAACAGGAAGTTGATTTTGCCTTACTGTTTGTGCGAGGTTTGTGTAGTTTGCTTTTTCTGAACTCTGGTTAGAGATAGGGGTTGGATGTTGGCCGGTTTTGCTGTTTATGGCTGTGGTTTGGCTGGTACCGGTTTTGATGTCGCACAGGACAAGGGCGACACCCACACCGGCTGCTATTAGATATCGAAGGCTTGGCATAGTTTTTGTTTTCGATCTTGCTTTCAGGCGACACTACCTGGTTTTAGACAAATCACCTTAAGCAGAATAGCAGTTCGTTGGGGGATTTTCAGCTAAGTTTTTCTCTTATACTTTCTTTGGGGGGGTGTTTTTGTCCAAAGTGGGTTTTATGAGCGGTTTTTTTCTGCATTTAAGCGATATGGGGCCGGTTGAGGCTTTTAGGTTTTGGCGTTCTCTTTGCTTTAGTTTTGGTCTGAACCGTCGCTTTTGTGAGGCGATGATGGTTGAGGTTGTAGGGGGTAATAGGTGATTTTTTTTAAACGATTTTTTTTGATAAAAAGGATTTTTAAATAATATTTTGGGGATAGGTGGGTAAATATCCCCTGGAGGAAAGCGTTTTTAAAGGTTTAGGCATGGTGGATAATACAGATTATCAAGAAGATTGCTCAAGTTTTCAATCGTTGACTCGGATTAAGCCTTTGTGCAACATTTCATACATCCGATTGACGAGGTTTTGTTCGTGTTCGCCTAAGCTACAACTAGAAAGCAAAAACATTAGTAAGCGTTGATCGGTGCGGGTGATGCGGCGGGTGTTAAAAATTTTGTCGGTGAGTTGAGTAATGTTCAGTTGGGAGAGGAGGGTTTCGGTGTTCATTGAATTATAGAGTATTGAAGGTTGGCTTTTCTAATATCGGTAATTTCTCGGTTAGGTAAAGTGATTGAGATGGGGTTGTAGGTGTGATTTTTTTGGCGTTAATTCGTGATATCTATCACAGGGGCGGATGCTGCTATACAAAAGGATAAGCTTGGCTGTTTTCTTGTGGGGTGAAGCTTGATGGGGTTTGCTAGGTGCAGACTCTGGGTTTGTTTGTTGAGGCTGGCTTTATAATTTGCACGAGTTAGATTGGTTGTTTTAGGGCAATTTATTATGATATCCTGACGCCAACTCTCGGATGGCTAAATAAAGCTTTGTAGGTTATCAAGTGTACAAACGCCGCCGGTTTAGGGGCGAGTCAGAAGCGGACTATACTAGGAGTAAGGGTAAAGATTTGGAAGCCAGAAATAGAAAGGGAAGTTGATTTAATTGAAAATTATTGTTTTAAAGTAAAAAATCTTATATTATCAGTGTTGATTTGGAGAAACTACTTAAATTTGTTTTGCTAAATCAAGGGTGAGTAAACGGGGGAGGGATTTTTTTGTTTATGATTGATAGCGTATTGAAGAACTGGCAAGCTTTGCAGGAAAAGATTAATCAACTGCCACCGGCACAACAGCAATTTCTCAAAAGTAGGGTGGAAAATTTCAGCGAATTATTGCAAGCTCTAATACGGAGTTATTTAACGATAGTAAATGACCAAAAAAACCAGAATATACAATTAAAACTTCGGCAAAAGACTGCGGAAATGATTCAGTTAGAGGCGCAGTTAGAGGAAGAACACTCTCTCCACAAAAAAGCTAATCAAGCTTTAGTAAAAAGTGAAGCGAGGCTGCAAACTTTTTTAAAACATTCGGCAGATTTAGTTACTATTTTAGAAGCGGATAGGCGCATTCGTTATCACAGCCCAGCTATTGAGGAAATTTTAGGATATAAAGCTGAAGAGAGAATTGGTAAAGTTTTTGGGGAATTGCTGCATCCTGATGATTTGCCGAGGGTGGAATTTTATCTGAAAAATCTTTCTGAAAGTTCTGGGGATGTGCTGATGATGGAGTATCGAAAATTGCACAAGGATGGTTATTGGGTTTATTTAGAGGCTGTAGTTAAGAATTTGCTGGATGATTCTAGTATTAATGCAATTGTGATTAATTCACGAGATATTACTCGCCGCAAGCAGGCAGAAGCGGGTTTAAAAGAAACGAGTCATATTTTGCAAGCGCTGATTAAAGTTTCACCTTTTCCGATTATTGGTATTACTCGTGAGGCGTTGGTGATGGTGTGGAATGATGCGGCGGAAAAAGTTTTTGGTTGGAGTGAGACGGAACTTTTAGGAAATGCTTTGCCGGGGGTTCCTGAAGAGGAAAAAGAGAGTTTTAATGATTTACTTGAGGCGCAGTTTAAAGGTGAGGTGATTTTGGGGGTGCCGGTGCGACGAATAAGGAAAGATGGTTCTCTGCTGGAGCTTTACCTTTCGACGACTCCAATTTTAGATGTGGAGGGCAAGTTTTTGGGTAGTCTGGGAATATTTTCTGATGTGACTGATCACAATAAGATTGAGGATGCTTTGCAAATTATGGAGGCTACTAAAAATTTAAAAAATCTTTTTTGGGTGCGTTATGTTCGCTGTGATAAAGATGATAGTGATTGAAATTTATGGGTTTTTGGTTTAGGCTGAGGGGAATGGGGAGAAAAGGGATAATTTTTTTTTGAAAGAATAATGAGGGCGAGCAATATCTTCCTTTTGAGAGAGGTTTTGTGCTAGATATAAAATCTAAATTATTAAAAATAAAAACCTTATGCCTGTAAAAAATTACGGTTGGTTAGTATTGGCAAGTGTTTTGATGATGTCGGCTGGTTGTGGGTGGCTGCCCAAAGATGCGGCGGACGCGCAACCTCAACCTGGCCAAGGTTCCCAAACTGACACTGCAACGGCGGTGGATGTGGCAATTGCACGCACCGGCACACTACAAGAGGATGTGCTATACACGGGGACAACTGCACCTGTGCGGGAGGTTTCGTTGCGTCCGCAAGTTGAGGGAAAATTATTAAGTTTAAATGTTGATGTTGGGGATGCAATAGAACAGGGACAAATGATTGCTCGGTTGGATGATGCGCTGTTAGTGGCGGCTGTAGTGCAAGCAGAGGCGGAACTTGCGGCTCGTCGGTCGGAGGTGGCTCGTGCGGAAACGGAGGTGAGTAAGGCGCGGACAGATGTGCAGGAAGCAACACTTAAATTGCAACAATTACAGGCAGATGCGGCGCGATTGGAAGGTCTAGCAAATGAGGGTGCCGTTTCGCGGCAGTCGGCGGAACAAAAGCGAAATGAAGCGCAAACGGCTGAGCAAGCTTTACGCTCGGCACAGGTGCAAATTAATACGGAACAGCAAGCGGTGGCGGCTGTGGAAGGGAGAGTGACGGCGCAACAGGCGATTATTGCTCAAGCAAAAGAAAGACTTTCTTATGCTGTTTTAAATGCACCGATTTCGGGTGTGGTAACACAACGTTTAAGCGAGGCGGGAAATGTGGTACAACCGGGGACAGAATTGTTAAAAATTGGAGATTTCAGCCAAGTTAAAATTGTGGTTGATGTGTCAGAGTTAGAATTGGCAAATATTCGCACCGGCCAAAGTGTGGGAGTTGTGTTAGATGCGTTTCCAAAAGAAGAATTTAATGGTATAATTACACAAATTTCGCCGGCGGCTGATCCTGTGGCAAGATTGGTGCCGGTGGAAATTACGATTTCTAATCGGGGTGGAAAAATCGGTAGTGGTTTACTAGCGAGAGTCAATTTTTCTGGAAATCAAAAAGAGGGTGTAATTATTCCAGAAACTGCCTTGCAAGCAGGAGGTAGAGAAAGAGGAAACTCAGCTAAATCGCCACAGAATGCTAATAATACTAAAGGCCAGAAATCTCAAGAAGGAACGATTTTTGTGATTAAACAAGAAGGCGAAAAAACCACCGTTGAATCTCGAAAAGTTCAAATAGGAGAAAAAGCTAATAAACAAGTAGAAATTATCTCAGGATTGCAAGCCGGTGAGAGATTTGTAGCCAGAGCCGGTAAACCCTTAAAAGACGGTGATCCAGTCCGTCTAAGCATCCTCTCCGAACAAACACCCAAAAACCAATAATAAACCCATCCCATTAATCTGCGTTAATCTGCGTTAATCTGCGGTTAAATACACCAAAAAAACCATGTCAAACTTCAGTCTAAGCGCCACCTCAATTCGCCAACATATCGGCACATTAACCTTAACCTTAGCAGTAATTGTGTTAGGGATATTTTTTCTCTTAAACTTACAAGTAGACCTACTTCCTGCTATCACTTATCCTCGGATTGGAGTGAGAATCAACGCACCAGGAGTTTCCCCAGAAGTGGCGGTGCAAGAAATAACAAAACCCTTAGAAGAAGCACTCAGCGCTACAGAAGGAGTGGTGCAAGTTTTTTCGCAAACTCGTGAAGGACAAATTAGTATAGATTTGTTTTTTGCGCCTGGGGGAAATATTGACCAAGCGCTGAATGATGCGACGGCATCTTTTAACCGTGCGCGGAGTAATTTGCCAGATATTATTGAAGAACCAAGACTGTTTAAAATTGACCCTTCGCAGTTGCCGGTTTATGAATTTGCTTTGCAATCTGCGTCTTTAAATGATTCAGAGTTAAGGATTTTTGCGGAAGAAGAATTAGGGAGAGAATTGGGGGTAGTACCAGGCGTAGCAAATGTGGATGTAGCGGGGGGTGTCAGAGAGGAAGTGCAAGTGAATATTGATCTCAAACGCTTGCAGTCACAAGGGATAAATTTAACGAGAGTTTTAGATGCGATCAGGGTGCGAAATCAAGATATTTCCGGGGGGAGAATTCAGGGAGAAAATTCGGAAGCTTTAACGCGGACAGCAGGTAAATTTCAAGATGCGGCTGAAATTGAGGAGTTAGCTTTTGAAGTTGGGGGCGGGAATAATGGAATAGGAAAAAAAGTTGTTTTAGCTGATTTTGCTGAGGTGATTGATGGAACAGAAAACCAAAGAGTTTTTGTGAAGTTAAACAAAGAACCGGCAGTTAAAGTCAGCATCCAAAAACAACCGGATGCAAATACGATTCAAGTTGTAGATGGAGTTAAAAAACGGATTCAACAATTGCGAGACTCTGGGTTAATTTCATCAGAAATGGTTTTAAATCCGACCTTAGATGAATCTCGCTTTATTCGTAATTCCTTGGCGGATGTAACAAATTCGGGTCTTACGGGGGCTTTACTGGCGGCGGTGGCGGTGTTGTTTTTCTTAGGTTCTTTGCGGCAAACATTGGTTATTTCGTTAACAATTCCGCTGTGTACTTTGGCGGCAATTAGCATGATGAAAGTGTTTGGTTTGTCGTTAAATTTGTTTAGTTTAGCCGGCCTTGCTTTGGGAATTGGGCAAGCAATTGATACCAGTGTGGTGATTTTAGAAAATATTGCCGAAAACACCGGCATGACACCAGGCGCACAGAAGAAAAGACTGTCAGATTCAAAGGAAATTATCGAAGAATCTATTAACAGTGCGGTAGAAGTAGAATCGGCAATGATTGCTTCTACGGGGGCAAATTTAGTTTCTGTGGTGCCGTTTTTGCTGATTGGGGGATTTTTCTCGCTGTTATTTAGTGAGTTAATTTTGACGATTTGTTTTGCCGTTGGTGCGTCTCTTTTGGTAGCGTTGACGGTGACGCCGGTGTTGATGTCGAGGTTGCTAACAATTCGGTGGTCTAGTCGCATTAGTAACTTTTGGTTGCTGCGACAATTTAATAATCGTTTTGAAGATGCGACCCGCAGTTATATTAGGACTTTAAGTTGGGTGTTGCGTCATCGCTTTTTGGCGATTGGATTGGCTTTTTTGTTATTGGGTGGGGGGAGTGGGTGGATGGCCGGTCAAATTCCCCAAGAAATTTTACCGCGAATTGACACCGGCCAAGCTTCACTTTCTGCTCAATTTCCGCCAGGAACTCCGCTAGGCACAAATCAAAAAGTGATGGAAATTGTGGATGATATTTTGCTGAAACAACCGGAAACTGATTATATTTTTACCACATCTGGAGGCTCTCTTTTTGGTAGTAATACAACGGCGAATCCTTTGCGCGCCTCTAGTACGATTACGCTAAAACCCGGTAGTGATGTTGAAGCTTTTGTGAAACGGGTAACAACGGAATTGGAAAAGTTGAATTTAGCGGGGATTCGTTTGCGACTTTCTCCGGGTCAAGTTCGGGGGATTATTTTAACAAATTCGCCGGTACGGGGTGCGGATGTGGATATTATTTTGCAAGGCAATGATGAGCAAAAATTAAGACAAGCGGGAAGACAAATTTTAGCGGCTTTAGATGAGAATGTAAAAACGGCAAGATTTAGACCAGATGCGGATGATCGGCAACCAGAAATTCAAATTCGCCCTGATTGGTTGCGGGTGCAAGAAATGGGTTTAACTACGCGAGATATTGGCCAGACAATTCAAACAGCAATTGAGGGTTCTATTGCTACTCAATTGCAACGGGGTGAGCGTTTGGTAGATGTGCGAGTTCAGTTAAGTGAGGAGTCATTAAACCGGCCTAGTCAACTGCAAAATTTACCTTTGTTTGCTAATAATAATCGTCAAGTTCGTTTGGGAGATGTGGCGAAAATTGAAGAAGGACAAGCACCGGGAGAAATTCAGCGGATTAACCAACGTCAGGTGTTTTTGATTGCGGGTAGTTTAACTGAAGGTGTGAGTTTAAGTGATGCGTTTAAGGAGGTAGATTCAGTTGTGGCCGGTGTAGAGTTACCAGAAGGAGTAACTGTGCTCCCAAGTTCTGCTAAGGAGACTAATTTACAGCTTCAAAATTCGTTAAAATTGCTAGGCGGATTATCAGCATTTTTGGTATTTGTTGTGATGGCTGTTCAATACAATTCTTTGCTAGATCCGCTGGTAATTATGTTTACGGTTCCTTTGGCGTTGGCGGGGGGTATTTTTGGCCTTTATATTACGCAAACTGCGATTGGGGCTACAGTGTTGGTGGGGGCGGTTTTGTTGGTGGGAATTGTAGTGAATATTGGGATTATTTTGGTTGAGTTTGCTAACCAAATTCAAGAGCGAGATGGTGTTGATTATGAGACGGCGATGCTTAAAGCTGCGCCGCAACGTTTGCGTCCGATTATGATGACAACAATTACTACTGTTTTGGGTTTATTTCCTTTGGCTTTGGGTATTGGGGAGGGTTCAGAATTTTTGCAACCTTTGGGTGTGGTGGTGTTTGCTGGGATGTCTGTTGCAACAATTTTGACTTTGTTTATTATTCCTTGTTTTTATACGCTACTGCATGATTTTTCTTGGCTTTTTGGTTGGAAAAAGTGGGTGAAAGATGGCCGGTTAATGTTGCGAAGAATTCGGACTAATAAGTTATTTAAAAGCCGCAGATAAAGGCAAATAAAACAGGAGGGGTTATGGTGTTAGGATTTTATTAATTATCTTATCACCAATCGTGTAACAATGATTGATCACGACCGTTTATTTAAGGAGTTGCTTTCTACGTTTTTTGCGGAGTTTTTGCAGGTGTTTTTTCCGCAGGTTTGGGAGGCGATAGAGTCGGATTCTTGGATGTTTCTTGATAAGGAGGTGTTTACGGATGTAACTTCGGGGAAGAAATATGAGGCGGATCTGATTGTTCAGGCTAAGGTTAAGAATGAAGAAAGCAGTTTGATTATTCATGTAGAACATCAGTCAGAAAGTCAGTTAACTTTTCCGCGACGGATGTTTGTGTATTTTTCTCGATTGCATGAGAAGTATGAGATGCCGGTTTTTCCGATTGCTGTTTTTTCTTTTGACCGGCCAAAGCGTCCTTATCCGAGCCTTTATCAGGTGAAATTTCGCGGTAAAGAGGTCAATACTTTTAATTATGAAACTCTGCAATTAAACCGGCTTTCTTGGCGCGATTTTGTCAATGTGCGGAATCCAATTGTGTGTGCTTTGATGGCAAAAATGCAGATGGATCTGGCAGACCGGCCTACGGTTAAGTTAGAATGTTTGCGGATGCTAACTCAGTTAGAAATTGACGAGGCGCGTAAGCAGTTAATTTCTGGATTTATTGACATTTATTTGCGGTTAAATCCTGAAGAGGAAGCCGTATTTCAGGAGCAATTGAGGACAATTTTACCACCAGAACAGGAGGAAGTTATGGAAATAGTCACAAGTTGGATGGAAACAGGAATTGAAAGAGGAATGCAGCTAGGCCGGCGACAAGAAGCGTTAAATTTAGTTCAGCGCCAACTTCAACGCCGCGTCGGTTTATTAAGTCCTGAATTAGAAGAATCTGTGAATCAGTTAACTCTGATCAACTTAGAAGATTTAGCTGTGACTTTGCTAGATTTCTCAACTGTGGATGATTTACAAACTTGGCTGCAAAATCATTCATAAATAAACGCAGATGAACACAGATAACCTATCCGCGTTCATCTGCGTAGCGCTACGCGCGGCTACGCCTAACATCTGCGGTTAAATTTTACGCCGGATGGAAATAAAAAGCAGCCCCTAAAATTACATAAGTTGCTAACAACAAACTACCCTCCAACCAGTTAGACTTTCCATCTAAGCTAATCAAATTTCCTAGCGCCACTGCTATCGCCACCGCCACGACTTCAAAGGGGTTAAAATTTAAGTCCATTGGTTGATGAAACACTAACCCTAATAACACCAAAACCGGCGCCACCAATAAGGCTACTAACAAACTTGAACCCATCGCTACAGAAACGGATAAATCCATATTATTTTTCAGTGCAACTCCGATGGCTGTAACGTATTCTGCGGCGCCACCAACGAGGGGTAAAAGTATTACGCCGGTGAATAATGGTGTTAACCCTAATCCTTTGGTTGCTTCTTCTACAACTCCCACAAAAATCTCTGATTCTATCGCTACCGCTACGGTTGATATTACCAAAACTCCCAACCATAACCACAAATTCGGTTTGTGTTCGGGGGTTTCTTTTTCGGCGGTTCCTTCTTCGAGTTCAACCACGCTAACATCGTAAAGATAGCTGTGGGTTTTTAAGGAAAAAATCAGGGTGAGTACATAGACGATGATCAAAACGACGGCGGCGGTAAGTGAGAGGTTTTCTATCGCGGATGGTTCGACACCGTTGGAGGTATAAATTACGGTGGTTGGTAACAATATTGCTGTTACTGCTAAGGTCATTGTGGAACCGTTTACACGGGCAATAACCGGCTGGAATTCTTGCTCTTTATACCGCAATCCTCCTAAAAACATCGACAGTCCCATGACTAATAAAATGTTGCTGATGATGGTGCCGGTGATGCTGGCTTTGACAATATCAACAAGGCCGGCTTTTAGGGCAACGACTGCTATAATTAATTCGGTGGCGTTGCCAAATACGGCGTTTAATAATCCTCCAATTGAGGGGCCGGTTGTTAAGGCAACTTCTTCGGTTGCTGTGCTTAGCCAAATGGCTAGGGGGACTATGGCTAATGCTGAGGTGATGAAAACCGGCATCGTTCCCCAGTGTAAATATTCGGCGGCGATGGATATGGGGACGAATATTAAGAGGACGTAGGAGAGAATTTTTTTGATTGACATGGTTATGGTTGCTTTTTCGAGTCTTTCGCAACTATAGCCGATGTGCTTTGGGGTTGACGACTGTTACAAATCTTTACATTTGAAGATAGTTCTTCCTCATCAATTTTATCATATCATGCCGGTGGGCAAATGTCTAGGGGTTTTCTACTTATTAATGCAAAAATTTTAAATTTTTTTTATGGGGGTTTGTTGAATTTCTCTTTGCTCAACCCAAGCTACGAAAGTTGAGTTAAACGCGGAGTAACTAAGGGTTAGCCTATGTAGTTTAACTACCTTTGCTGTAAGGTTATATATGATCAGCTTTGAGTGCTTTAAAACTTTTTGGGTAGCATAAACCCTTCTGACTAATATGAGTCAAACAATTAACAAAATCTATCTCCACTGGACCGGCACTAACTATAATTGGTGTGTACCTGGCTATTACCACACAATTATTCTGGGAAACGGCAAAGTTCGACGCCTCACCGGCTACGATCAAACCCTCAAAACTCACACCTATGCTCGCAATTCAAACTCGGTAAGTATCTGCTGTTCTTGTATGGGGGGAACGGCTTGGCAAGACTTCCCTCCCACCGAGGCTCAAATCACCGCTATGTGCAAAGAAGCTGCTACGCTTGCTAAAAATCTCGGCTGGAAACCCACAGATATAAATGTTACCCGTGTCCTTACTCATGCGGAAGCTGCTGCTAATCGAGATTTTTCTCAGGAATTGGCGCGGCGAGGAAGTGGGGTTTCTTTAGAAGTGGCTCGCCGGCGGGGTTTACCCCATGATAATTATGGGCCGCAGCGCTGGCATGATGGCTGGCCAGGAGGGGTGGCAGATCGTTGGGATTGGTGGCAAATAAAAGCCTCGGATCAAGGTGGAGTTGGTGGCGATATTTTGCGCCGGCGCATTCGAGAATTTATGGAAGAAACCGCAGATCCAGAAATTACGCGCATTGAACGTACACCGGCTTCTAGTGAATGCAAAGTTTTTTTCAATGATAAAGAAATCTGCACCGGCTATCTGCTTTCAGATCATCGCTGTTATGTTCGTCTTTTGGATTTAATCAAGCCGTTAAAGATTGAAATTGGCAAAGTACGCGGCGGAAGTGTTCGCTATATCAACCTTTTCTCCGAAGATTTTATCCCCAAATATTTAGCCGATTCTCCGGTTATCAACGGCTTTTTAACGGTGGATATTTATATGAACCGGCCCGAAGATCGAGAAGGAAATCCGGTAGATGACCGCGATTTTCCATCTCAGCCTTTTATGCAGGGAATTATTCTACGCGGTACGACTCATGTTTTACTGGCCGATTTTTGCAACGAATTGGGTGTTAAGTTGGCTTTCGGTTCTCAAGATCGCTCGCTTCGGATGACGCGGTGATCAATAGCAAGAAAGCCGGTTATTTTTTTAAAAAACCGGCTTTTTTAAAATCAGTTATGGGTTGTTTAATGGTTTACCCTGCCGGTCTACAAACCGACTTTGACCTTCTTTTGCGGTGACGTCTTCATAGACTCCTTGATCTCGCTTTACAAGCTTTTGGAAACCGAGATTTTTGTAATCGGTATCCGAGGTGGGGGTGATTAAACTGGGGACACTCAGCAACCGCTGCACCGGCGCTGCTTCTGGAGTATCTCCGGGTTCACATTTTGCTCGTTTGCACAACTCCCCCCAGGTAGAGATTTTATCATTTATGCTGTGCATCACTTCGACTTTCTGGTTATTGCTCGGACAGAAATAATCGTAAGTAGGCATGGCAATATTGTTGGATTTAAAAGTTTAGTTGGCTGATTGCTAAATAGTATAAACCATTTCTGGGGAATTTTACACATCTAGGAAAAATTGAGCGTGGCGGGTGGCTTTTCTAGGGATTTACTGAGATAATAAACGTATTCAGCGTAAAGCAGTTGGAGTCAGGTAAATGATTAAATCATGGATGGTAATCGGGGGCGTGGCGCTTGTGGTTGCCTTTGGCATTAATGGGGTTTTTCGTGACAGCAGCAGGTGGTTTTATCGCCTGCAAAGACCACGCTGGTTGACCTTTGAAGGGCTGATTCCTTTTATTTGGACTTTTATTTTTATTTGTGGGGTTTGGTCTGCGGTTCTTGTCTGGGAAAAAGACCCTGGCTCACGTTATACTTGGCTGCTTATGGGCCTTTATTTGTTGCTAGAAATTGCCATAATGTCCTATACCGCAATTATGAGTTTATTGCGAAGTTTAAAAGTGGGTACAGTGATAGGAGCAACTGGCATTTTAATCGGTGCATTGCTGACGGTTGGGGTGTGGCCGGTTTCCGCTACCAGCGGTGCTTTGTTAGTTCCTTATATGCTGTGGAGTCCGATTGGCACTTATACAACTTGGGCGATGATTGCTGAGAATCCAGCGGATGCTTAGATGAAATCGCGCATCAAAAAATAGGCGAATAGGCTGTTAAATTTACGCTAAAACGCTTAAATTAGCCGTTACTTTTTTTGGTTAAATTAAAGAGGGTAAAAAAAAGACTCGGAGGCAAAATCGGTAGAATGCGAAAAAGTTATAAAGTAAGCGAATGCCAGCTAATTAAATTGTTAGCCAAAAGATTTTTTTTTATAAAAACTCTATTTTTTAAAAGATATTTTCGTCCAGCCAAATCTGTTAAAGCTAAGTCTGTAAAACCGCCTGTGCCGGCCAATGAAGACGACCGCCTAAAAGCGCTTGAACGCTATAATATCTTAGACACACCGGCAGAAGAAGCTTTTGATGATTTAACAGCGTTAGCGGCGTATATTTGTGGTACGCCGGTGGCTTTAATTAGTTTAGTGGATGCTAACCGGCAGTGGTTTAAATCAAAACTTGGTATTGATGCCACAGAAACCCCTAGGGATCTTGCTTTTTGTGCTTACACAATTCTCAATCCTAATGAGGTTTTAGTGGTTTCTGATGCCACACAAGATCAGAGATTTGCCGGCAACCCATTAGTAACTTCCGATCCCAATATTCGCTTTTATGCCGGCACTCCTTTAGTAACCCCCGATGGATTCCCTCTTGGATCACTTTGCACGATTGATAATACTCCTCGCAATCTTTCCCCAGAACAATTAGAAGCTTTGCAAAGATTAGGCCGGCAAGTTATCAGTCAAATGGAATTAAGGCTGAATTTAGCCAATTTAGAACGCACCCTCCTACGCCAGCAACAAGTAGAAGAAAAACTGCGAGCTTCGGATGCCCAAATTGTTAACATAGTAGAAGGAATTACCGATGCTTTTTTTGCCCTTGATCGTCATTGGCGTTTTACCTATGTGAACCAACAAGCTGCGGAAATATTGAAAAACGAACCAGAAACTTTGTTTGGAAAAGTTATTTGGGAGGAGTTTCCCGCTATGGTTAATTCCACTTTTTATCATCAATACTATAAAGCGGTTTCTAAACAAATGGGGGTTACATTTGAAGAATACTATGAGCCATTAAAACGCTGGTTTGAAGTTCGGGCCTTCCCCTCCTTAGATGGAATTTCGATTTTTTTTCACGATATTACTAAAAGGAAACGTTTAGAAAAAGCCCTACTTTCTGAAAAGACAAAAACCGATAATTTACTTTTAAATATTTTACCTAAACCCATTGCCCAACGCTTAAAACAGGAACCAGGACTGATTGCAGAACGTTTTGAAGAAGTAACAATTTTATTTGCTGATTTGGTAAATTTTACGCCTTTTTGCAGTAATCTTACGGCCACAGAAGTGGTGCTTTATCTTAACAAAATATTTTCCGTTTTTGATATGTTGAGCGAACGCTATGGCTTGGAAAAAATTAAGACAATGGGCGATAGTTATATGGTGGCTGGCGGTTTGCCAATTGCCAAATTAGATCACGCTCAAGCAATTGCCGAAATGGCATTTGAAATGCTTCATGCGATTGAAGAATTCAATGCTCAAGAAAACACTGATTTAAAAATCAGAATTGGCATAAACACCGGCCCGGTTGTGGCAGGAGTAATTGGCACTAAAAAATTCATTTATGATTTGTGGGGAGATGCAGTGAATACAGCTTCACGGATGGAGTCTCAAGGAGTTATTGGCAGAATTCAGATTAGCCCTTCTACTTATGAATTGTTGCGCGATGAATATGAGGTTGAAGAACGGGGTTTTATTTATGTAAAAGGCAAGGGAGAAATGATGACTTATTTGTTAGTTGGAAAAAAATAAACATGATAGGAGAAACCCAGCTTTTTGTCAAAACCGGGTTTCTGAGAAATGAAATATTAATTTCCGCCAGACTGTACAGATTTATGCGAAATGTTGCTGACATCTGGTTTGCGGTGCCAGCAGCCATCTTCTCCTTGAGCGTAGGCGTAGGATACGGTGTTCCACGCAACGGAGCGGGCGCCGTCTTCATCTAAACCGTCTCTGCGAGCGCTGCTAAAGGCGGCTTTGTAGATGTTTTCGGAACCATCTAATAGTTTGCCCTGCAAGTCTGAGGGCACGTCTTCCATGTGTTTTTGTTCCATAAAATGCACTCCATTTGTTTTGTTAACCAGGGATGATTGTAATGAGTAAATGTAGGCTGTTTCCTCTTTCTTTGGGGGGGTTATAGAGGCGAGTTATCTCTGCCGGTGGCATGATAATCTTTGGTTGTTGAGGTTGTTTGTTGTGCGGATTATATTTTTGTTTCTGCTGAAATTGTTGGGGTTGGTTTCGGGATTTGCTTTTGCAGTTGGGGAAGGTTAAAGTTTTGCTGTTGGCATAAAAATATTGATACTGACAGCGGGTACTTTAATTATTTTGATGCCGAGTGCGTGGCAATATTCAAAGAAATGTCATAAACCATTTGTTCCGGCGCTACCTGACACGCAGAAATCGGTTGATTCTCTGGACATTTGGCATTTTCAGAAGGATTTGTTTCTACTTTCAATAAAGCCAAATTGTTGCCTTTGCGAAAACCCCGCTGTTTGCCGGTGGGGCTATCTGCCGCATAATTATTATCGGGTTGCCAGCCTTGATCTGTTAACATTGTTTCTAAATCTTTTGCCACTTGATTGATGCTTTGAAAATTTTGGCCGGTGCCGGCGGTAATGAGCAAACAACCCGTGCCTTTTTCGCCGGTGCGTGTATCATTAAAAGGCGCAACATTTCCCAAGACACGCACTTTCAAAACCTGATTCATTTCTTGACGCATTTTACCACATTCAGCCACCGGCACAGGTTGATAAGTTTCGGCCTCTTCCGCACCGGCGCTTTGTAAATTTGAAACAAAAAAAGAGCCGGTAATCACTACAAAAAATGCAATTCTGTTGAAAAATTTAGCTGACAACATAGTTACGAGTAGATTGTTTTAAATTCAAACTCAACCTAAACAACTATAACATCAAACTTCATAAAAAAACATCCCAAACCCAGAAAAAAGCAGAAAAACCATCTGCGTTCATCTGCGTTCATCTGCGGTTAAAAAATCTTAAATCCTCGCCAGCCTAAACCCCAAAAAAATCCCCCCTTACGCAGCCCGAAACCGGCTTAAAAACATCCTTAAACGGTCACTTTCAGGATGATTTAAAACCTCCCGCGCCGGCCCTTCTTCTTCGATTTTCCCTTGATGTAAAAAAATTACTCTGTCAGCAACCTCGCGGGCAAATTGCATTTCATGGGTAACAACCACCATCGTCATCCCATCTTCTGCTAATTGCTGCATAACTCGTAAAACTTCCCCCACCAATTCAGGATCGAGAGCACTGGTTGGTTCATCAAATAACATAATATTTGGATTGACGCATAAACTGCGAGCAATAGCAACTCGTTGTTTTTGGCCGCCTGAAAGTTGTTCAGGATAAAAATTAGCTTTTTCTGACAATCCCACTTTTTCTAAATAAACTCTCGCTTGCTGGACGCTTTCGTGACGCGATTTATTTTGCACTTTTTGAGGCGCTAAAATTAAATTTTCTAAAACAGTCAAGTGAGGGAATAAATTAAATTGTTGAAACACCATCCCTACTCGTGTGCGGAGTTGGCGTAGTCGAGTAAGATTAAGCTTTGAGTGGGATAAATCGACACCGGCAACGGAAAGATAACCCCCATCAATAGTTTCTAGGCAATTAAAACAACGCAGGAGGGTACTTTTGCCACATCCAGAGGAACCAATCACCGCGACAACTTCACCTTTGTTGATACTGCCGGTGATGCCTTGCAAAACTTTTAGGGAACCGTAGTTTTTTTCTAAACTATCAAAAACGATAAGAGGATCATTAGACATTGGAATTGCGTTTATTTGCAGGAGTTAAACATGAGAAAATTAAGTTTGATTATAGCAGGTCGTCAAGTGGCGCGGGTTTTGGCAATATTTTTTGCTTGCTTAATGCTCACCGGCTGCACTTTTTCGCTGAATTCGGCGGCGAAACTTTCCGAAATTGTTACGGTGGCAACAGAACCGGCTTTTCCGCCTTTTGAGTTTCAATCTGCCGGCGGCGAATTACAAGGCTTTGATATTGATTTAATGCAAGAAATTGGCAAAGCGGGGAAATTTGGAGTAAAGTTTCAAAGTTTGCCTTTTGATGGGATTATTCCTGCTTTGCAAGCCGGCACGGTTGATGCGGCAATTAGTGCGATTACGATTAGCAAAGAACGGCTAAATACGATATCTTTTTCTCGCCCTTATTTTAAAGCCGGTTTGGCGATTGCCGTCCGCAACAACAATAATAAAATTACAAGTTTAGAGAGTTTAAAGAATAAACTTATTGCCGTACAAATTGGCACCACCGGCGCGGAAACAGCCAAAACTATCACTGGGGCAAAAATTCGCACGTTTGACTCAGCGCCTCTGGCTTTGCAAGAGTTAGTAAATGGCAATGTAGAGGCGGTAATTAATGATGGGCCGGTGACACTTTATGCGATAAAAACCGGCAATCTCAAAGGCATTAAAGTTGTCAGTCAATTGTTGACAGAGGAATATTATGGCATCGCCACTGCCAAAAACTCCCCCAACCTCAGCCGCATCAATCAAGGCTTAACGAAAGTGTTGGAAACCGGCACTTATTCGCAAATTTATCAAAAATGGTTTAATAGCCAACCGCCTGACTTGCCGGTTTCTTTAGCTTTGGCGGAATCTCAAGCAAAAAAAGGCACATTTTTTAGTGTGTTTTTATCATCGCTTCCACCCTTATTGCAAGGAGCTTTAATTACCTTGCAAATCACAGCTTTTTCGGTTTTTTTAGGAATGATTTTCGGCTGTTTAATTGGGATTTTGCGTTTGTCATCTTCGCGGCCATTAAGGATATTGGCGCGAGTCTATATTGATTTTTTCCGGGGGACACCGTTACTGGTGCAAATTTTTATGATTTATTTTGGCTTACCGGCTTTAATTCAAGAGTTTGGAATTACTTTCAGCTTTGAAAGATTGCCGGCGGCGGTATTAGCATTAAGCCTGAATAGTGCCGCTTATATTGCAGAAATTGTGCGGGCCGGTATTCAATCAATTGAACCAGGACAAACCGAAGCGGCAATATCATTAGGATTGGGGCCGGTGCAAACTCTGCGATATGTAATTTTTCCCCAAGCATTGCGGCGAATGCTACCGCCGTTAGGAAATGAATTTATAACCCTTTTGAAAGATACAAGTTTAGTTGCAGTGATTGGTTTTGAAGAGTTATTTCGACGCGGACAATTAATTGTCGCTGAAAATTATCGGTCTTTTGAAATTTATGCAATGGTGGCCTTAGTTTATTTAGCTTTGACTTTGTTATCTTCCCAAGCATTTACGCGGCTGGAAATTTTGATGAATCCGGTTCGTAATAAGAAAGAATGAGGTATATAAACCCGGTTTCTCTAAGAAAGCAACTTTCAAAAACCAGCGCCACTCCAAAATAAATCCCCCACCAGAGGGGAGTTGTTATCTTCTTTTAGATAGATGAACATGAGCGCGACATTGGGGCAAAGTGAGGTTGTAAATTCTTTTGAGGAAAAGCTTATGGCTATCAACGATTCTGCACAACCGATTGCCAACCTGGAGTATGATTTACTCACCGTGTTGCACAACAAAGCCGAGGCCGCCAAAGCCTACGAAACTTATATTCAAGATGCCGAACAAACAGGCTCACAACCTTGCGCCGAATTATTCCGCAAACTGCAACAACAAGACTTAAAGCAAGCGCAAGAAATCCGCGAACATTTGCAACAAGTGATGGCACACGGTAAGATGTAAAGTTTGGAAACCTGGCCGGATTTGAGAAAAAAACGCCGGGGGAAAAAGCCATAAACTAAACTGAAAAACGCTTTTATCCCCCTAAAAGATTAGTTTTTTTTTAGCAAATCTCCCCAAAAGTTCCAAAAAGCGCTAAAATCGTGGGGATCATTGTGTAGAAAGGATTTTAAGCAACGCTCAGGAGTGCAAACATCGGCTTGAACACAAACATATTCGAGAGGAAAGGATACCGGTCAGCCGGCGCTACTTTCGAGTTTGTAAGACAAGCCTGTCTACAGGAGAGGAGAGAACGGAATGTACATTGAACAGCAAACCCGCAGATATGCGACGGTCGGCTATTTTGACAATGAATTAATTCATAATTGGGTGCGCCGAAAGCGTCCCCATCAGCGGCGGTTTTACTGGCTATTAGCAAAACAATTTCAATTGTTTATCGAGAAACCTTTAGCAGAAGTCGGTTTAGGAGATATCAAAGCTTTTGCGAGTTCACAAACTTTGCAGAAAATTCCCCATCGCCAAATAGCAAAAAATATTGCTGCCATAAAATCTTTAATGACTTTTGGCTACCAAACCGGCAGTTTACCCATCAATATTAGTCCGACGGAATGGCAGGAACTTAGGTTAAGAAAAAGACCTATCCAAAAGAAACCACAGCGGAAATTTAACCTGCCTTTAGCTTTAGGAGTGTGGTTTTTAGCGGCAGCAATTCCCCTATTAATCTTAAGCAAATTGCAACCAAGCCAGAGAGTTTTTACCTTAGTAAGAAGTTGGAATACACCGGCAATTCCGGAACCTAGCGAAGTGTACGCACAAAACGAATCATTAAAAAATCCGAATATCAAAGCTTTTTTAGATACCATTGCTCAAGCCGAAGGAACGTCGGGCCCAGAGGGTTATCGCACAATCTTTGCGGGGGAAACTTTCAGCGATTACAGCAGGCACCCGGACGAGGTAAAATGCGCTTATTCCAACGGAAGAAGACTTTGCTCAAGTGCGGCGGGAAGATATCAATTTTTAAAACCGACTTTTGACCGTTTGCAAAAGAAACTTAATCTCCCAGATTTTAGCCCGCAATCACAAGATTTAGCCGCCTTAGAATTGATTCGAGAAGAAGGCGCTGTAGAAGATATAAAGGCGGGAAATATTCAAAAAGCCCTCAAAAAAGTTTCAGCAATTTGGGTACATATTGAGGGGGCCGGTTACGGTCAGCCAGAGCATTCTTTAGATAAATTAGAGGCAATTTATCAGACACACCGGCAAAAATATGAGTTGAGTAAGGCGGAATGAGGAGAATTAGTGATTAGCGAGTAATTTTGGCGTGGCACATTATGGGCAGTTTTTGGTGGGCAGAGCCCACCGTAGTTTTTACTGCTCAGAGGGGTGGGGGAGAAGTGAAATTACTCTTTCACCGGCCTCATTGTTGGGAACATGATAATATCTCGAATGCTTTGAGTATTGGTTAACAACATCACCAGACGGTCAACTCCTATGCCCATACCGGCACAATTTGGCATACCGAGTGATAAAGCCTCGATAAATTCCTCATCCATTGGGTGTGCTTCGTCATCACCGGCATATTTTTGAGCGAGTTGTTCTTCAAAGCGTTTTTGTTGTTCTTTCGGGTCGTTTAATTCCGAGAAACCATTGGAATATTCAGTGCCGGCAATAAACAATTCAAAACGTTCGACAAAACCCGGTTTATCGCGGTGTTTTTTGGCAAGAGGACTGACTTCTACAGGGAAATCAATAATAAACGTAGGTTCCATTAAACTCGGTTGAACAAGTTTATCAAAAACGGTGTATAAAACATAGCCAAGACTTTGTTTTTCGAGGTTGGAAAAAGTCAGCCCTTTTGCTTCAGCAGCGGCAATTGCTTCTGATAATTGAATATTATCAAAATCAATGCCGGTTTCATCTTTGATGGCTTCTACCATTGTTTTAACTTGCCAATGGGTGCCGGTGAAGCCGGGGTATTTTTGGCTGTGGTCGTATTTACGTTCGAGGCTGATGGTTTGACCTTGATATTCGATTTCTTTTTGGTCGCCAAAGATCGTTTCGGCGCTGTAGCAGATTAGGTCTTCAACAACCGTTAAAATGTCGAAATAATCGGCGTAAGTTTGATAAGCTTCAATCGTCGTAAATTCTGGGTTATGGGTGCTATCGATGCCCTCATTTCGGAACACTCTGCCAAGCTCAAATACACGCTCAAAGCCTCCACAAATTGCCCGTTTCAAGAACAATTCCGGGGCAATTCTCAGATATAAATCCACATCTAAAGCATTGTGGTGAGTAACAAATGGTCTGGCTGCGGCACCACCATAAATAGCTTGTAAGGTGGGAGTTTCTATTTCGTAAAAGCCCTTTTGTACCAGGTAGGTGCGGAGGCTTTGAACAATGCGAGAACGAGTTTGAAATCTTTGGAAAGATTCGCGGTTGCCGGCTAAGTCCATTTCCCGGTGCCGGCGGCAAGTTTCGGGGTCATTTACGCCATAATAAGCGTCGGGAAATTGAATGGTTGCTTTTGATAAAACGAGCAATTCTGTGACTTGTAGGGAAAGTTCACCGCGTTGGGTGCGACATCCAATACCAACTACGCCGATAAAGTCGCCGACGTCGAGGAGTTTTTTGATTTGATCGAAGGATAAACCATGCTCGCCGGTGACGAGGTTTTTTTCGATTTTAAGTTGTATTTTGCCGCTGCTGTCGGTGAGATCAATAAAGCATATTTTACCGCTGTCGCGTTTGGAGGTGATGCGTCCGCAAGCGCTGAGGGGTTTTTCTTCAGGATCGGCTTGTCCGTTTTGGAGTTCTTTGCCTGGTTGGTTAAAGAGTTCGTGTATTTGTTGGGTGGTATGGCTGCGCCGGTAGGCTTGGCTGGGGTAGGGTTCGATGCCAAGTTTGCGTAGTTCTTCGATTTTTTGGGATCTAACTTCGGCTTCGCTCCGGGTTGGGGTGGTCATCCGTTCTTGTTTTAGTGAAGGTAAGACGTTTTATCTTATCATAAGTTTTGCTTTGGGTTAACATAGTAACAAAAACTGCCTAAAAAGTTACTGTTGTTAATGTTTAATAGCCAGGTTTATTGTATTTACAAAATTCGGTTTTTTTTGCTATTAAATCTACAAAATATACCCACCACTTAATTTATTTAAAAGATAATATCTAGTTATTGTTTAAAAATTAATAAAAACCAAATTTGCTTGATTATTCACAGGCGGAGTATCTGGCTTTAAATTGATTTTTAACTAAGGGGAAAAACCGCATTTTTCTAACAAGTGCTGGGTTTGACCCCCAAGACAATCTTTGTTTATTATTAAATCTAATAAAAATTGTCAAGGTCTATAAACAAGAAGTTTCATAAAAATACAGTTTGTGCTTGCTTCAGCCCCAAATTTGCCTAAATAGCCAAATATTTTTATAATGAAAGATATTTTCAGAAAACCTTAACCCATCAACCACACCCCGGCATTTTTACTATTTATTAAAATATGAACAGGCAAAACTTAACTTCTCCCTCCTCTATCCGTATCTTGGTTATTGAAGATGATCCAAATACTAGAGAATATGTCAAGACTTTATTACAAAACCGTTATAACGTTGAGGCCGTCTGTGATGCAGTGGCAGCCAGAGCAGCGATAGAAAAACAACCACCGGATTTAGTGCTAAGCAATGTGATACTGTTGCCAGAGCATAAAAGCAACCCCCAAAACATCAAAGTGCCGATGATTTTGGTTTGTACAGCCCTAGAAGCGCCCATAGAAACACCAGAAGAAGCGGTGCAAGATTATTTGAGGAAGCCGTTTTCTGAGCGCGAGTTGTTCGCAAGGGTAGAGACACAGCTAAAATTAGCCCAGATGCGACAAGAAGCTGCCGAGCGTGAGATTTATTTGAGTGAGATCCAAAAAAAATACATAAAGTTAGAAGAGCGCCTCCAAGAATGCAGAGCCCAAGTGGAAGCAGGTAATCAAGAACTCAATCAGTTTTCTTACTCCATTTCTCACGATGTTAGAACACCTCTGCGTTATATTAATACCTTTATTGATTTGCTAGAAAAACAAATAAACCCCGCTACCCTTGATCAAACCAGCCGCGAATATCTACAAATTATTGCAGATTCGGCAAAACAAGCCGATTCTTTACTCAAAGATTTATTGCAATTTTCGCGCCTTGGGCGTGCTGAACTGCGATTTACAACAATCGATATGGAACAATTAGTTCAGGAGGTGTTAAGCGCTTTTCAATTGGACATTCAGGATAGAACTATTAATTGGCAGATCGAACCTTTACCAGAAGTAGAAGGCGATCCAGCGATGTTGCGAGTTGTGCTGCACAACCTAATTTCTAATGCAGTCAAATATACTCGAACTCGCCAGCCTGCAAAAATTACCCTAGGCAGTATCAAGCAGGCTCAACAAATTATTTTTTATATAAAGGATAATGGAGTAGGATTTGATATGCAGTATGTCGATAAATTGTTTGGCATTTTTAGCCGCCTGCACCTTCAAGAACAGTTTGAAGGCGCGGGGGTGGGGCTGGCAAATGTCCGCCGCATTGTTCACCGGCACGGAGGTAAAACTTGGGCTGAGGGAAAGCTAGATGTGGGAGCAACTTTTTATTTTTCGCTGCCAATAAATCAAGCGAAAGGAGATCAATAACAGATGAATGCAGTACGGCTTCTCGTATTAGAAGATAGTGGACTAGATGCTGCGGTTATCCAGGCCACTCTCCGCGAAGGAGGAATAACATTTGAATGGCTGAAAGTTCAAACCCGCCAAGATTTTTTGGCAGCCTTGGAAAACCAGACATTTGATGTGATTTTGTCCGATTATTCCTTGCCTGGTTTTGATGGAATTTCTGCTTTAAAAATTGCTCATAATATTTGCCCAGAAGTCCCGTTTATTTTTGTGTCGGGGACTTTGGGTGAGGAATTGGCTATTGAAACTTTAAAAAGCGGGGCGACAGATTATGTATTAAAGCATCGTTTAGAGCGATTAGTGCCCTCGGTACAGAGAGCTTTACAAGAAGTTAAAGAACGCCGGTCTCGCGCCGCTGCTGAAGCAGCTTTAAAAGAAACTGAAGAGCAATTTCGTCAACTGGCTAATGCCATGCCGCAAATTGTATGGGTTGCTTTGCCAAATGGGGAACCAGAATATCTAAATCAGCAGTGGGTAGAATATACAGGTTTTTCTTTAGAAGAAACTCGCCACAAAGGCTTTCTTTTAAAGGTGACTCATCCTGATGATTTTGAGCAAACTAATTTTTTGTGGGAAGAGTGTTTAAAAAGTGGCGATTTTTATCAAACAGAGTTTCGTTTGAAGCGGGTAAGCGATGGGGAATATCGGTGGTTTTTGTGCCGGGCGGTGCCGGTGAAAAATAAACAAGGCGAGATTATTCATTGGTATGGAACTTTAACGGATATTGATAAGCAAAAACAAGTTGAAGAAACGCTCCGCCGGCGCACCGAGGAATTAGATCGCGCCAACCGTATTAAAGATGAATTTTTGGCCGTGCTTTCTCACGAATTGCGGACTCCTTTGGGCCCGATTTTGGGATGGGCACAGTTATTGAGAATGAAAAAGCCCGATGAACAAACTTTAATCCGGGGTTTAGAAACTATTGAACGCAATGCGAATATACAAACTCAATTAATAGAAGATTTGCTGGATGTTTCGCGGATTTTACGAGGAAAAATTAGTTTAAATGTGCGCTTGTTAGATTTGAGATTAATTATAACTGCGGCTCTGGAAACTGTGCAATTAGCAGCAGAGGCGAAGTCAATAGAAATTGAAACTCAAATGCCGGAAAATGTCGGTCAAGTTCGCGGGGATGCAGGCCGGTTACAGCAAGTGATGTGGAATTTGCTTTCTAATGCCGTTAAATTTACACCTTCTGGGGGCCGAGTACAAATATTTTTGCAAGAAGTTGAGGACTGGGTGGAAGTTAAAATTAAAGATACCGGCAAAGGAATTGAACCGGCCTTTTTTCCCTATATGTTTGACTATTTCCGTCAAGCAGATAGCTCGACTACTCGAAAATTTGGCGGGTTGGGCGTGGGTTTGGGAATTGTTCGCCATTTGGTTGAGTTACATGGGGGTGTGGTTGAAGCTGAAAGTGCAGGAGAGGGTATGGGTGCAACATTTACGGTGAAATTGCCTGTTTTTAACGAAAATAAAACCTCAAGACTAAAGCCGATTTCTCAGCAAAGATTCGGCGAAACTGCTGACAGTTGGGTACGAGAACATTTGCCACCAATTTCACCGCTGGCGGGGATAAGAGTTTTGGTGGTGGATGATGAAACCGATACGCTGGAGTTAATTACTTGGATGCTCAAAGATGCCGGTGCTATTGCGGCTGGTGTGACTTCTGCTCAGTCGGCAATTGAGGTTTGGGAGGGTTTTCAACCAGATGTGCTTATTAGTGATATTGGAATGCCCGAAGAAGATGGTTATAGCTTAATTGCAAGGGTGAGAACAAGGATGTCGGCAGATAAAGTTATTCCGGCAATTGCTCTGACGGCTTATGCGAGAGAGGAAGATCGACAACGTGCTTTTTCTGCGGGGTTTCAAGAGCATATTACTAAGCCGGTTGAGTCTTTGAGTTTGATTGCTGCGGTGGCTGTTTTAACTGAGGTGAAATTGTTGGAATGATGCGCGGCTTCTTGAGGTTCTTTTGCTGCCGGTGCAGATTCAATTAAAGCAATTTATCCAAATTGAAAATTAACCCAAACAAAGCACCGGCCATCACAATTAATGCTGCATTTACTTTAAATCTGATCACGGCTATTGCCGCCGCTACTGCTATTAAAAGCGCCCCATAATCTGTCACCACCGCCAATCCCAATTTCAATACTACTACTGCCATCAAGGCGACACTCGCCACATTTACTGCATCCAAAAAGGCTGACATCCATTTAGAAGAACGCAAACGCTCAATCAAAGGATTAGACAATGCTACAAATACAAACGAAGGTAAAAATATCCCCACCGTCGCCACGACAGCACCGGCCCACCCTGAAATCATATAACCGATAAAGGTGGCTGTTGATAACACCGGCCCCGGTGTAAATTGTCCGATGGCTATGGCATCTAATAATTGCTGTTGGGTTAACCATCCTTTTGCTACTAATTCTCCCTCTAAAAACGCCACCAATACATACCCACCCCCAAACAAAACACTTCCAACTTTGAGAAAAACTAAACCCAACTGCCATAATGAGGGGGAAGCACCGGCACTCAGAGAAATTTTTTCTCCCAGGGGAGAGATTTTTGCTAAAGTCACAACAAAGGCAGAAAAATTGCTGGCAATTGGTGGCAAATTTGGGAAAGAAAATAAACTCAACACCGGCCAAGGAATAAAAGCTTTTAAAGTTTTACCACCGGCACCATTTCCCATTAACCACAGCATCCCCAACACGCCACCCAACAACAAGGCTAAAACTTCATTCACTCCTGCTAATACCGTCACCGCTACCGCCACCGCTACCAACAATAATTTGCGATTTTTGACGGCGGTTTTTCCTAATTTCCAAACTGCTGCTAATATAATTGCCAAAACTGCGGGTTTGATTCCATACAACGCCGGCGCTACTTGGGGTAACTGGCCATATTGGGTATAAAACCAAGCAAAAATTCCTGTTATGGCTATGGCGGGGGTAATAAAACTTATGCCGGCTATTATTAAGCCTAGAGGGCCGGCGTAAGTGTATCCTACATGAATTGCCATTTCTGTTGAATTCGGGCCGGGTATTAGGTTGGTTGCGCCCAATAAGTCTAAAAATTTTTGTTGTGTTAACCAGTTGCGGCGGGTGACTATTTCTTCCTGCATCATGGCTATATGGGCTGCTGGGCCTCCAAATCCTATGATTCCGAGTTTAAAAAATACTTTGGCTAGTTCTTTGAGCCGGTGGAGTATTGTGGAGGAAGTCATTTTTGTAAGGGGTTGATAACGGTTTTTTTTACTGTAGAGGCAATTGCCCTGGTTTCCCCCAATTTAGCGGATAAGTTGATGATTTTTTGGTGGCGATGCCCCGTTTTACTGTGGGGATGCCTCGCCAATTATCCAAGAGGGTCGTTACGGGTTACAAATAAGGTGGTATAGAATCACTTTATCGGTTTGTCTTTTTGTCCTCTATATTGGCGCCGGTAGAGTAATTCGAGTTGTCCTCCATATTCAATTATCAGGGCTCGCTGACGTTGGTATAAGGCGCGAAAAGTGTTAGCAAATAAGAGGGTAAAAATTGCCACTACTAAACCGCTGGCGGTCGAGACTAAGGCTTCACTGATGCCGGCGGTGACATTGCCGGTGTTACTTCCGCCTATGTCGCCAAGTCGCAATGAGGCAAAGGTTTGAATTAAGCCTAAGACTGTGCCTAATAACCCCAGCAAAGGTGAAATGCTGATTGTAGTGTCAAAAATGGTGTTAAACCGACGCAGCAGTGGTAATTCTGCTTGGGCGGCGCTTTCTAGGCAGAGGCGAAATTCATCTACGGAAGGCCGGTCTAAACTCAACGCGGCGAGAAAGATCCGCGACATGGGTAAATCGAGATTTTCCTGTAACTGTTTGCGGGCGGCGTCTGGGTTGCGGCGATAAACTGCCAAAACGTCTCGCACGAGTTTGTCTTGCCTGGTGAGTAGGCGAAACCAAAAATAGATGCGTTCTAAGATCAGTGCTAGTGAGAGCACAGAAAATCCTAGCAACGGCCACATGACAACGCCGCCGGCAGCGAACAAATTGTTAACAGCCATTGAATTTTTCCTTAATATTCCAGACTTTAGATTTTAAATGCTTATGGCTGTTAGTTGAATGCTGGCTGCCGAATGCTAAAAACCCGGTTGCTCAGAAAAATATTGTCCTTGACGGCAGTTTTTTCTTGCCAAAAAACCGGGTTTTTGCTCTTGCATCTAAAATCACATTAGGGTGTACGGGGGAAGCGTTCAATTTGTGCGTAACCGCTGAAGAGCAGCTTGTCGCCTTGGGTTTCGAGCCGGTTTAGTCTCAACATTACTCCATCAAGGTCGAAGCGGTCGAGATCAACCATGTTATCTAAAATTTCGCAGAGAGCTTTTGATAAAGCCTCCGAAACTTCTTTCAAGGTGTCGGGGATCTCTTGAAGATGAATTTGAGGATCTTTAAATACAATTCGCCTGCGACGTTCAATGGCTAGGGTTACGGTTAAACTGAGCGGTACGATTCCATGATTGGCTAATTCTGCTTTGGCGTATATTTGCACTTGGTTTTGTGGTAATAACCGTACCTCTACTTCGGTAAAGGAGACTGGCTGGCCGTCGCTGATTGCCTCTAGGGCGGGAGATTCGAGGTTAAGCAGGCGTTTTGTCACCAGTTCGGCTTGGAAGGCTTGGTTAATACCAGCTTCGGTGAGGGTGACTTCGGCGACGGCTTGGGTCGGTTGTTTGAGGCGTATGTGCCCGCTTAAAATTGAGCCAAAGTCAAGGGCGACTGCATCGGTTTCAAAGGACATTTCCTCAACGGGAAACTGTCTGCGAATGACTAAACGGCGGCCGGTCATCTTAAAGCTGTCAATACTGCCCTGCAACAATTTGCTGGAAGGTTGGCAACGTACAAAGACCTCCACCGCTTCGCTTTGCGAAAATAGGTGGCGTATGGATTGGCTGGCGACGGTGTTGAGCATTTGCTCTCCCCAGTCAGTGCCAGTAGGAGTTGTTTTGCCGATGAGATTCCCAAACATTCGGTTTCTCGTTTCCAGAAGGTCTTGATCATTTGTAACAAAATATGAAGTTTCCAGCAAATGCCTCTGCTTTAGGAGAAAGGCTAAGAAACCAGGTTTCCCGTGAAAATGCTTTGATTTTCAATGAGATATCTATAAAGATACCTCTTTTGACTTTGACTGCATCAGTTTTGAGCGGAAAATTCAGGGGTCAAGAGTGATTAGTTAAACTTCATTTACTAATAGTAATTAATGATTGGTTCTTCCTTGACAAACCCGAATAAATGTAGTAAGGCTTGCCTTTAACCATTGACCCCTGACAATTAAGCCTCGTTGTTTAAGCGTTTTTTCCAATAGGCTAAACCTGGGTGTTCGGGGTAAGAATTTTCCCACATTTGCAGCCAAGTTTTCGCTGTTTGGGGGCTTTTTTTGGCCATAGCAATTTCTACTTGAACATTGCATAAGGCCGCAAATTCACTTGCATGGAATTTTTGACGGCTAAGTAAGGGGGTAATTAATTTTTCGGCTGCTTCTATTTCTCCCTCCTCGATATAATTTCCGGCAATTGCTGTGCAGGCAAAAACATAATCGGGATGTTTTTCGTAGATTTCTTGGATTAAATTTTTGGCTTCTTGTTTGCGTCCTTGTTGTTCCCAAGCACGGGCAAGGTTATTGAGTAAAGATGGGTTTTCTGGTTCAATTTCGAGGCATTTTTTTAGCAATTTTTCTGCTTCTAATGGCTGCCGTTGTTTCAATGCTTGGTTTGCCTTTCCTAACATATTTAAGACTTTTGGAGAGTATGTGACAGTTGGCTCGTCTGTGATTTCAAACCCAACTAAAATAATTTCTGTCCATTCTCCTTTCAGCCACATTTCGACTTTATGAGTGTCTAAAAACCCTGTCTTCTTAAGAACCATAGCGGCTTCATGCCGTTTTTCATCTGGCCCTCTTTGGCCAAAAGCAAAGGTTTTTAAGGCTTCTAACATTTCTGGAGTTCTTGCCATTTTTGCCAACTGTAGAGCAAATTCTCGTGCTGATGGATCGCCACGATCTAATAAAATTGGGATCAGTTTTTCTATTTCTGGATGTTGTTTTAAATATTCCTGGGTTGTTTTTTGGGCTGCTTCTTCGTCTTGACCTTTAAATCCTTCATTGACTGCTTTAACTAAATCGTCAATTGTTGATTGTGAAATCCAATTTGCCAGAGGGAATGGCCAAGGGGAATGACGCTGGCTCACCGGCTGGTTTAAGTCGTTGAGGTTAACGCGGGTAAGGTAAAAATTCGGGTCAATTTCTAAGGCTTTTTGCCAGATTTTCCGAGCCTGGTCTTGATTACCTTTTCGCAATTGGGCACAACCGGCTAAATGATATAGTAAAGGAGCGCTAATTTGTCCTTCTAATAAACCGGCTTTTTCGGCGTTGCTATAGGCTTCTAATACGCTGTCGTCATCGCCTAAAAAGCTAAAGGCTTCGGCTTTTTTTACCCAAATATCAATTATTTCTGATTCAACAGCTTTAAGTTTTTCTGCTTCTTGTTTAGCTTGTTCGATGTTGCCGCTTAAGATTAAATAACGGCTAATATTAGACAAAGCATGATAATTTTGAGGATTGATTTGCAAAACTTTTTGGCAGCTTTCAATGGCTTTTTGGAGGTTTCCTTCCATCCAGTAAGTCTGGCTAATATTATTGATGGCCTGAACAAAATCAGGACACATTTCTAAGATTTTTTGCTCTATTTCCCGTGCTTCTAAATATTTGTTTAATTCTAAGAAACCATGTGCTTTTTCGTGGAGAGTTGCTATTTCTATGGCATCGGGGCCGGTTAATCCTAAGTCTGTAATAATTTCTGTAGTTTTAGTCTCCAGTTCTCTGATAGTTTCTCGCACCTCTTCGGCTTTTTTATGTTGCGGCCAAGTTTCAACAAAGCGGCGAAATGTTTGCAAGGCTAACATCGGTCGTACATTGGTCATATAAGCGCCGGCTAACCCTAATGTTGCATCAGCATTATTGGGTTGAATTTCTATTAGGCGTTCGCAGGCATATTGATAATGCAGCATATCGCCTATTTCATAATAAAGATTAATTTGACTGATATAAACATCAGGTTCTTGGGGATATTTTGTTTCGAGGTTTTGCAAAATTTCAATAGCTTGATCCCAGTTTTGCCGGCGCATTTGAGCATGAGCTTTTGTTAATTCTGCGATAAGTTGTCCTTTACTGCTACCAAATCCTTTAGCTGAGGTGGTTGGTTTAAATTTTGCCATGATTTTTAGTTTCCTTGAGATTTTGTTAAAAGATAGCTACAAAAGCCCTAACCAAATTTTAGAGCTAGAAGTGCGAGTTATTAAATAAAAAAAATATTAAGAATTATTCAAAAAGGCGTAGTAGTTTGTAAATGGATAATTTTTTTTAATTGCGGATGCTCAAAACGTAGTTCTCTGGCGTGCAAATGTAATCGGCTGACTTCGCCAGAATACCCATAAAGAAAATCTCCTAAAATTGGCATTCCCAGTCCTCTAAAATCAGCGGAATGCACTCTTAATTGA
Organism: Ancylothrix sp. D3o; assembly: GCF_025370775.1. Lineage (NCBI taxonomy): Bacteria > Bacillati > Cyanobacteriota > Cyanophyceae > Oscillatoriales > Microcoleaceae > Ancylothrix > Ancylothrix sp. D3o. Next base: position 52,936 of record NZ_JAMXEX010000016.1, read on the forward strand.
TGAGTGCGTCCTGTGAGAGGGAAAAACTCAACACGAGTTTTATTGTCTAGTTTTTCAATAACTCGAAATTTTGTGAAACTAAGTTTACCGTGTTCTATATCTACTTTTTGGTAAGGGCGATTTTGGGGATCTCCCCAGAGGGGTAAATCTATCAATCCTTGGTGGTTTTGAAGTGTGCCGGTAAGGATAGCTTCATAAATTTTTTCGACTTGCCGGTTTTGAAATTGCCGGCTAATTTGACGATATATTTCTAGGCTGCGCGCAAATAGCAAAATGCCTGATGTTTGTTGATCTAATCGATGTACAGCAAACAGAGAATTGCCATCGCTTAACAAATGACGCAGACGACTTAAAACGCTATCTTGCTTGTCGCTATAACGTCCGGGTACTGAAAGTAAACCGCTGGGTTTGTTGATAGCAATTAGCCATTCATCTTCATAAATAACCGGCAGATTAATTGGCGATAAAATAAGCTGGGACGAAGATTTTTGAGAATTTAATCCAGACAGTAAAAATCCCATTATTGGCTGACAACGTTCGGCACAAGCTCCATAAAATTGTCCTTGAATTTTATCTTGATTTGCAGAAACCGCACCCCACCAAAACTCTGCCATTGCTAAAGGTTTTAAATTGTGTTTTGCGGCATAGTTGAGCAATTTTGGCGCACAACAATCTCCTGTGCCGGTGGGTATAGAATTAACCGGCATTAATTCTTGTAATGAGAGAGTTTGGCCGGAAAAATTTGTCAGGCTGTAGGCTAAGTGCATTTGGGATTGTAATTGCCGAGAAAGAATTTTGCGCTGTTTTTTTAATTCTGAAATTTCTTGCTCTGCGGCTTCAATTTTTTGTTTAATGGGTTGCAAGACTAAATTTTGATTTTGTTTAAATTTACGCCGCTCAATGCCTTGTAATTGGCTTTCTTTGGTCAGTTCTTCTAAAGCCAAATTCAGCGCTTCTCCGCTGAGGCTTTGGCAGAGTAACGCTCGTTTTTCTTGTCGTTGTTTTTTACAAATTTGATGGTCTTCTGTTAGTTGAGATAATTGCTGCTCAAACTGGTCAAAAACCTTTTTATATTCTTCTCTTTCTGGAAGGTTTTTAAGCCTAATTAATTCTTGTTTAATGGTTTCTAGTTCAGTTAAAGTGCGGGTTTCTTCTAGGGCAATTTTTTCGCGTCCGGAAATAGGCGGTACCCATCCTTCAATTTGGCTTTGAGCGTTTAAAAGACCAGAGAAGGCTTTGAGGACTCGTTGTTTACCGTTGGGTAATTCTACGAGTAAGATTCCATACATTTTGCCTTCACAGAAATAACGCTCATCTTTGGCGAGTTGCTGCATTAAACCTTGGGCAATGGCTTCAGATAAGCGAGTGCGGGGGAGTCTTAATAATTCTCCTGTTTGAGGACAAATGCCTTCATAATAATAACTAGGAAAAGCGCTTTTGTCGGCAGAATTATTATCAATAAAATCGGAGATTTCGTGAAGCATCACCCTAGAAGAAAAAGTGTAAGTTTGGCACGGGTGAATTTTAGCAGTTTATTGTTCCATTTCCCAGTGGCAATAAAAAAGTTTACAAAATTTTGTTAAGAACGAGGAAAAGTTCTAACTTTATGCAGAGGGCAAAATGAGGTGATTTTTGCAAAAGTTTAATTATTATGAACACACTATTAAGCCTTGCGATTGGTATTACGTTAAGTGCGGCTTGCGGCTTCCGAATTTTTATACCGCCTTTGGTGATAAGTGCAGCCGCAGTTTTCGGACATTTGCCGCTTTCTCCTGATTGGCAGTGGGCGGGTACAACGCCTGCTTTAATTGCTTTTGCAACGGCTACTTTTTTTGAGGTGGCGGGTTATTATATTCCTTGGGTTGATCACATTTTGGATATATTTTCTACGCCTGGAGCAATGGCTGTAGGAACGATGATGGCGGCGGCTTTTTTTCCTGATAGTGATCCTTTGTGGCAATGGGCCGGTGCGGCTATTGCTGGGGGCGGTTCGGCGGGTATTATTCAAGTTTTGATGAATATGACTCGCTTATCTTCTACGGCGTTAACAGGAGGTTTTGGTAATGGTGTAATTTCGACTCTGGAATTAGTTGGGGCTGTGATTTTATCGATTATGGCGCTTTTTGTGCCGCTTTTGGCTTTAGCTTTGCTTGCAATGGGATTGATTTTTGTGGGTTATAAAGGGTTGCAGAAGTGGTCTGAAATAAGGCCGGTGGAAAAACCTAATTAATTTGCAAAAAAGGCTAAGCGGGAAAAAATAATTAACTGATTTGCTCCTCCTTAAAGTTAAAATGTTTATGGCGTTTGAAATTTTAAGGAGGAGTTTGTATGAGTGGGTGTTTTAATTATTTTTTGTCGCTCGTTTCACGCAAGGATTACAGCGCGTGGGAATTGAATAAAAAAGCACGAGACAAAGGGTTTGAGGTTGAGGAAATAGCAGAAGCAATTGAGCAGTTACAAAATCTAGGATATCAATCAGATTTACGGTTAGTGGAAAATTTGATTCTTGCTAATCAAAAAAAGTATGGTAAGCCGGTTTTGAAAAGGAAGTGTTTGCAAAAAGGTATTGCAGGCGATCTTTTTGAGAAAGTTTGGGCTGCTGCAACTGCGGAGGTGGAAAACGAAGATGCACCGGCCTTGATGGAGTTAAAAGCTAAAGTGATGCGAAAATACAAGATTACGGATTTTCAAAAGCTTGATCCTAAAGTTAAAAGCAAGATTATTAGCTATCTTCAATATAGGGGTTTTAATGCTTTTCAATTGTTACGGGAATGGCAAGAGGAGGAAAATTAACAAGTATTTTTGGAGTGCCGGCTGGCTATGAAACAAGCCGGCAGAGGAAAGGCTATTTTTGCTGATAGTAGGATTGAGCAATTGTTGGTGATAAATTAAAAAACTCGGCAAGTTTTTAAGCGAGTAGACATTTCTTGAATCCACCAACCTCCCCAAGCATCCATGATGCCTTCTGAAAGGGCCGGTCGTAGGGGTAAATGGCCTTTTGGTGCGGTTTTTTGGTCAAATATTGGTTGTGTTTTATCCCAGCCGACAATTTCTTCAAAGCGCAAGGAATCTTGATAGTTTTTGCCGTTAATATTTTGCCATATTTTTGCTTGGACGCTTAAACCAAATTGTCCGTTACTATTTTTAAGCCAGAGTTGATCTATGGTTTGGAGATCGGTGCACGGAAGTTTTTTAATATCACTTGCTGTGAGATATCCCTGCTGTTGTTGACCGGCCAGTTCTAAAAGTTTGTTAGAAGTGAGCCGGTTGGCTTCTCGCCAGTTTTTTGAGGTGAGGGCTTTTTCTAGGGGGTTAGAAGGGCTTGGAGAGGCGGCTACACAAGTTTTTACTCGTTCATAAAAGCCGGGTAAATATTTATAATTTCGTTCTTCTTGCAGATACATAGCATCAATGCTGCAACTGCCACAACCGCTGCCTATTTGACTTGTTAAGGAGTTAATAGTTTCCGCAGAGATTCCGTTCCAAGGTAAGTGTCCTTTGGGTGCTTTTGTAGTGTAATTCAGTTCGGTTTCCATGAGCCAAGTTGAGGCATACCATTTATCTTGAAATTCGGCATCGGTGAGGGGTTTTGTTCGCATCCAACCGGCTGTTTTTCCCAATGCTTCTACTTTTTGGCGGGGGTTGGTGTATTGTTGTTTTTGCCAGAGTTGTTGTTGGATGCTAAAGCCAAATTGCCCGTTACTGGCTTGCATCCAAAGGGTATCAATGGCGCGTAAATTTTCGCAGGGTATTTTGTTGAATTGGGCTTCGGAATAGAGGTCGCCGTTTGGATAAGTCCATTGTTGAATTAATTTTCTGGTTTCGATGTCGGCGGCTTTCCAGTTTTGTTGGTTTAAGTGTTGGCTGAGTTGAGGATATGAGTTGTTGGCGGTGTTAGAAATTGCTGGGTTTATAGTGAGTAGGGTAACGGTTATGGTGAAATAGAGAGGGTAGTTTTTCATAGTAGGGGGGGTTTTAAGGGTTTATTTGTGTTTTCGATGGGCCGGTTTCGGTTTCGGGAATTTGTGGGAGGGAGTTAGATAATATTATATTTTGAGACTTTGGGAATTGTTGGCTTAGACTGATGCTAGGGATACACAGGGGGATTTTTGGTTGAGTGAGTTTACGGAATGATGTTTTAAAATCAGTTTGTGGTAAATTTTTACCAGAGATGATATAAGTGAGTTGGAAGCAATTAAGGTGAGTTTGTATGCTGGAGTCTTTTCAGATACATAATTTTAGGGTTTTTCAACAACTTGAAGTTAGAAAGTTGGGACGAGTTAACCTAATTGTAGGCAAAAATAATTCGGGTAAAAGTACGTTTCTGGAAGCAGTACAACTCTATGCCAGCAATGCTTCTTCAACAGTGTTGGTTGAGATTGTAGAGTCTAGGCAAGAAACATGGGTTAGTGAGGCTTTATCACATTCTCAAAATTTTATCGGTAATGCGGTACGGCATCTTTTCTTTGGTCATAAATTGCCGAAAATAGGAGAGGAGGGGATTTCTCTGGGAGAGATATCTTCAAACAGAAAGCTGGAACTGGGTATTGCTGCTTACCAGAATACAAATGATGATGAAGGTAGGGTTAAAAAAATTCGTATTCCCGATGGAAATTTTGATGAAGATTTATCTAATGTGGAAATTTTCATGGTAGCAAAAGAAGGAAAAAAAACTAGAAGAATTTTTTTGTTGGATAGGGATATTACAAAGTTTCGACAAAACTCTATTTTGTATGAAAAGCCGGGATCGGAAACCAAATACACATGGCAGATTGTTGCCACAAATAATATGCCAAATCGAAAATTAGCGGCACTTTGGGATTTAACGAGTTTAACTGATTTAGAGTCGGAGGTTATTTCTGCCCTTGGTTTAATTGATGAAAGAGTTTCTGGAGTTGCTTTTGTAGAGGATGCTAGTAGACGTGCCATTGATAACCGTATTCCTTTGGTAAAAATGAAAGGTATTGATGAGCCATTACCGCTCAAAAGTATGGGAGATGGGATGACTCGTTTGTTCCATATAATTCTGGCTCTTGTAAATGCTAAAAATGGAATTTTATTAATTGATGAATTTGAAAACGGGTTGCATTGGAGTGTGCAGCCTAAAGTTTGGGATATTGTTTTTCAGCTATCGGAAAGGCTGAATGTGCAAGTGTTTGCAACAACTCACAGCCGCGATTGTATAAAAGGTTTTGATTATGCCTGGAATAAGTATCCTAAACAGGGTGCTTTTTTCAGACTTGATGCCAAGAGTCACGGGGTTAAAGCCACAGAATATACAGCGGAAACGCTTACAGATGCGATTGAAATGGATGTTGAGGTGCGATAGGATGGGGGATGTTTGTAAGCAAGATTCAGATAAAGTTTTATTGGTTGAGGGTGATAATGATTGTCATGTGGTGATGGCTTTATGTAAGGCTCATAATGTCCCTGAGATTTTTGGGATATATCAATGTGGTTCAGATGAGGGGGTTTTAAAGCGTTTAAATGCTCTGATTCTACGTCCTAATCCGCCTCAAGTAATTGGTGTTATGCTTGATGCGGATAAGCCGTCTGTTGAAGGGAGATGGCAGAGTATAAAAGATAAATTAAGAAATAATAATCACACTTATTTGCTGCCAGAAATTCCTAATGCTGATGGGACAATTGTTGAGGGTGAAGGTAAACCTAAGCTTGGATTTTGGCTAATGCCAAATAATCAAGATCGTGGGATGTTAGAAGATTTTTGTGCGGAACTTGCCGAACCGGCATCTCTGGAATTTGCGCGAGAATGTGTTGAACAAGCAAAGGAAAGGAATGTGAAAACTTTTAAAGATGTGCATAGTAGTAAAGCGGTTATTCATACATATCTTGCTTGGCAGGATGAACCCGGTTATCCATTAGGGAAAGCAATTACAAGTCAGGCTCTTCGTCCTCAAACACAGGTTGCAGTAAAATTTACGAATTGGTTAATATGTTTATTTAGATAACATTTTTATTGGTTTTTTAAAATCAAACAAAGAAATGGAAGATGAATTACTTTCTGAATATGATTTTGCTCAGATGCAAGGAGGTGTTAGAGGTAAGTATGTTGAGCGATATCGTGCAGGGACGAACTTAGTGCTTTTAGATTCTGATGTGGCTGAAGCTTTTCCAAATGATGCGGCTGTGAATGATGCTTTGAGGATGTTAATTCAGATTGCAAACCGGCATAATTTTAATAATAGGGTGAAGCCAACTGAATAAAACTCTAGGTTTATTGTTTTCAACAATAGTGATAGGGTAGGTTTTGCCGGCGGGGTTTTGGGTTTAGTAAACTTGAGGAAAAAATAACTTACTTAGGAATTTTTGCCAATTGAAAAACCTGTTCTGCGGTAATTTCTAAACCTTCAAACAAAGAATCAATTAAGGGGGTATCTGACCTATAAGTTTGGGCCGGTGCATCGGGATAAAAAACTGTAATGCTTCTAGCTTGACTATCGACAATCCAAACTCGTAATACACCGGCATTTAAGTAATCTCTTGCTTTAGTCATCAAGTCCCCAAAAGTTTGTCCGGGTGAAATAATTTCGATGACTAATTCTGGGGGTACGGAACAGACACCATCTTGATCCCAGTCAGCAGGAAATCGCTCAACTGAAATGTACAAAAGGTCTGGGATGGGTACCCAGTCTCGATTTGTTCGAGTTAATTTAATGCCTAGTTCGGGGCAAACTTCTCCTCGTTCATCACACCATTCTGAGAGCAATTGAAGTAAAACTCTGGTGAGTCGAGAATGAAATTTTTTCGGTGACATTTTAGGGATAGCCTCGCCATTAACTAATTCGTAAGTTACATCATCTGCCGGTAGGGCAAAAAATTCTTCGAGGGTTAGTTCTTTTTTTGTTTGCAACATTTTCTTAATCATTTACGCTAGGGATTGATGCTTGATTTCGAGGTGCCGGTGCACCGCGTAATAATCCTTCGATGCTAATATCTTCATCTATTTCTTGCCAATGAATCCCGTAACCGCCGCCGCAAATTTGCCATTTTTCTAACTGTTCGGGGGTAGCTTTGAGGAGTCGGGGGAACCAAGCTAGGGGAACTGTTATAATGCGTCCATCCATGATTTCAACGCTGAAAGAATCTTCATGGATAATAACGGTTTTTACCCGGATATCAGTTTGAGTTGAAATATTCATTCCATGCCTCCAAAAATTTTTGTTGATTAGCTTCGACAAGTAATTGTATTATCCTTAATTCTTTAGCCTTAAATCCGATATTTTTTGCTAAAGATACCGGAGATAACCAAAATTTAGCTGACATTTCATCTTTATCAATATGAATATGGGGAGGTTCGTTTGGTTCATGGCTGTAAAAGTAGAAGCGATAGCCTTCAAATCTTAAAACTGTTGGCATTGTCTAATAAAGTTTTAAGGAGTATATAATATATCATATTTACGGATTTTTGTCAATTTTTTAATAGTTCATTTGTATTGTGTTTTTATTTTAGCTGTAATGTTTGTAAAAGAACCCCCCCAATCCTCCCCCTGCGCGGGGAAGGAGTTAAAACTTTTCTGCCTACAAGCGAGGAGGGAATTTTGGAAAATGTAGGTTGGGTTTCGTTACTCAACCCAACCTACCAGTCAAAGTAACCGATGATTTTCATGCAGCAGATGCCATCAAGTCGAAATGCTAAAAGCTAAAAAAATCTGAACTAGAGATGAAATCACTCGCGTCTAGTTGGCTTACGTTCAAGGTTTCATTTGCATTTGGAGAGTTAATAGCACCTATGATTTGACCACTAGATTTGAGACTAATCACTATATCAGCCAAGGTATAACTAAGTCCTTTTTGTGTCAATGCTGAATCGGGTTGTAAAGAATCTACTTGCTTCAAGAGAATGTCATCAAATTTAAGACCTCCGGTTAAACCAATTCGATCAACTCCATCTTGAAAATCATTAATCACATCAATATCGTTAGCATTAACTCTCAGAGCAAATACATCTGAACCCGCACTTCCCGTCAGTTCATCCGAACCTAAATCTCCAAACAAAAAGTCATTTCCATCCCCACCTGTTAGCTCATCATTTCCTTTCCCTCCATAAAGGGTATCATTGCCTCGATCTCCTTGTAAAAAATCTTGCCCAAGATTACCAAAAAACAAATCATCGTCTCGATCAGGTTGTTCTACTCCGTTATCTATTATAAAATCATTACCGTCTGAACCGATAATCGTATCATTCCCGTTTTCACCATTAAGATTATCATTCCCATTCCCAGCAACAATAAAATCGCTACCTGCAAGTCCAGAAATGATGTCTTGACTTCCTCCGTTCCCAAAAATAGTATCTTTACCCCCTGTTCCTGTAATTATATCGCTCTCAGGAGTTCCTTGTGCGTTTGGATCTAGCTCAAGAATAACAAACATTTTTACTCGCTCCTTGTATAGATTTCTTCAAAAATTATGGCTAATATATAGCTTATATACCTTAAAAAAATTGTCAAGATGTATAAAGTGTTATTTAGGATGCTAAACAAAAATTTTATCTGTTAAATAGAGTAAGAAAAAGTGTGATTTGGTTTTCTTAAGTGTTGGCAAGTATGATATAGTGTGATGACCTAAAAATTACGCCACTTTTAGCTATGGACATTCAAGAGGTTTTGCAATGGACTGATGAGCAAGTATTCGCCAAGACAGGAAAACATTTTGATTCGTTGCAAAAACTTATATTAGAGGAAGTTTGGCAAGGTAAGAAATATACTGAAATAGCTAAAAAGTGCAATCGTTCAGAAGAGCATATTAAACAAGTTGCTAGAAAATTATGGAAACTTCTCTCTGAGCTTTTGGAAGAAGATATTAAACAAGCTAATGTTCGCTCTATCTTAGAAAGAAAAGTAATATCTACGATTTACAATTATGGTAAGTCTTCACAGATTGTTGGTTACATGAAGAGTCATATCAATATCTGTACAGAAAATCGGCCCTATCCAGAAGAAATTAAACCACCCTCACCCTCACCCCCAGACACTCCCCAAAACAAAAATCAAACCCCAATAATAGACTTAACACAAGCACCGGCCCTAACCGAATATTACCCCCGCACCACAGAAGAAACCACCCTCAAAAACTGGATATTAAACACCACTACCCCCCTAATTACAATCTACGGCTTAAATGGAATAGGAAAAAGCAGCCTCACCCTCCAACTTATCCAAGAAATACAAACAGAATTTGACTACATTATCTGGCAAAGCCTCAACGACAAACCCACCCTAACCACCCTACAAACCAACCTCAAACAAATTTTTTCCCAAACCCAAAAAACCCCCTTCCCAACAATCCTAGATTATTTCCGCACCTATCGCTGTTTAGTTATTATTGATGACCTCCAAAACATCTTTAAAACCCGTGAAATAGCCGGCCAATACTTACACGAATATGAAGATTACCACAATTTTTTTAAACAAATAGCCACCACAACCCATCAAAGTTGCTTAATACTCCTGACATCAGAAAAACCCAGAGAAATAACAGCATTAGAAGGAGAAAACAGGCCCGCCAAAAAATTACACCTCAAAGGCTTAGGAGAACAAGCCAAACAAATCTTAAAACAACAACAATTAAACGGCGAGGAAAAATGGCCAGAACTAATTACCCTTTATCAAAGTCATCCTACCTGGTTAAACATCATAGCCTCAACAATTCAAGAATTCTTTAACGGTAGCGTCTCCCAGTATTTAGCCGACCCGAATGATATATATTTAGGAGAGATAGAGCCGGCCTTAGAAACTCAATTACAGCGCCTATCCGACTCTGAAAAAACCGTGATAAGGTGGTTGGCCGGCCAAACAAAACCCGTAGAAATCTCACAAGGGCCGGTGGAAACAGCATTATCAAAAACTCAATTTTTGCAAGCCATAGAATCCTTAAACCGGCGCAGCTTAGTAGAAAAAGAGCAACTCTCAGCAAAAGCAAGGTTTCAAATTAACCCTATCTTTAAACAATACATACAATCCAATTACTCTATCAGTTGATATGAATAAGCACAGAGCTTTATGATAAATTGCCAATTCTTATCAAAAACCTCATAGGAGTGGCAACACCGGCTCTTTCTTGTATAAACTTATGCAGCCGGCAATATTTCTTTGATTTTTTTCATTTCAGGTAAAGCTTTCCCTTCTTCTCGATAACTTTCAACCAGCAACTCTATAACCTCTTGAGCATTTTTCACAGCATCTTCATAACTCTCTCCATGAGTCACCGGCTGCATTACCTCCAGAAATTCAGGCAGAAAAACAACAAAACATTCATCCTCTTGCGACCATTGAATAATAACAGTATATTTCATTTCTCTTCCTCCTCCTCTTCAATTTTTTTCAGTGCTTCTAAACAATCATTCACTTGCCTTTCCAAATAAAGTTTAGCATCACTGCCATCCTTACCCGCAATAATGATAGCCTGTGGCAATTTCGGGTGCTTCCACTTACTATGGCTACCCTTGGCCGGTTGGCAAATAAATCCTGCTTTGAGCAAAAGGCTTTTTAATTCTCCGATCTTTCTAGGCATAATCTATTCTCAAGTTTTTCTTTATGGCTCCACTCTAATAGACACCGCAATTTTCCGTTAAATTCGCTTGATTTATTAGAAAACCAATTGATTTATTAAAAATCGCTTAAAAAAGTGCGAGCTTTGATAATCAATAAAAAATAAAGCCAAAGAAATAAAAAAAATAAGGCAAACACAAAAAGCGCCCCCCATTTCTGGAGAGCGCCTTTTGTAATTATTCAGTTTTCGAGGAACAAGCCCTCATAAAACCTGATTGCTAAATCTTAGCCTTTGATGGAAGGAGCTTCCACAGAAGCCAAGTCGAGAGGGAAGTTATGAGCATTACGCTCGTGCATTACTTCCATACCCAAGTTAGCGCGGTTGATAACATCAGCCCAGGTATTGATTACGCGACCTTGAGAGTCGATCACAGACTGGTTGAAGTTGAAACCGTTCAAGTTGAAAGCCATCGTGGAGATACCCAAAGCGGTAAACCAGATGCCGATCACCGGCCAAGCACCCAAGAAGAAGTGCAAGGAACGGCTGTTGTTGAAAGAAGCGTATTGGAAAATCAAACGACCGAAGTAGCCGTGAGCAGCAACGATGTTGTAGGTTTCTTCTTCTTGACCGAATTTGTAGCCGTAGTTTTGGCTTTCAACTTCGGTGGTTTCACGAACCAAGCTAGAAGTTACCAAAGAACCGTGCATAGCAGAGAACAACGATCCACCGAATACACCGGCAACTCCCAACATATGGAAGGGGTGCATCAAGATGTTGTGCTCAGCTTGGAACACCAACATGAAGTTGAAGGTTCCAGAGATACCCAAAGGCATACCATCGGAGAAAGAACCTTGACCCAAGGGGTAGATCAAGAATACTGCGGTAGCAGCGGCTACGGGAGCGCTGTAAGCTACGCAGATCCAAGGACGCATACCCAAACGGTAGGAGAGTTCCCACTCACGACCCATGTAGCAGAATACGCCGATCAAGAAGTGGAAAATTACCAACTGGTAAGGGCCACCATTGTAGAGCCACTCATCGAGAGAAGCGGCTTCCCAAATGGGGTAGAAGTGAAGACCGATAGCGTTGCTAGAAGGAACAACGGCGCCGGTGATGATGTTGTTGCCATAGAGTAAAGAACCGGCAACGGGTTCGCGGATACCGTCGATGTCAACCGGAGGGGCTGCAACGAAGGCGATCAAAAAGCAGGTGGTGGCGGTTAAGAGAGTAGGGATCATCAAAACGCCGAACCAGCCGATATAAAGGCGGTTTTCGGTGCTTGTAACCCAGCTACAGAACCGTTCCCAAACGTTAGAGCGCTCTGTGCGCTGTAAGGTGGTGGTCATCGTTTTATGAGTGCTTATTTGTTTTTCAAGGTTCAGGGCGGTTGTTTTCCGCCGATGTGAATACCATAACTCAGTTTTGTTACATTTCGCAATACTTATTTAATTAATTTAACTTTTCAGAGACATTAGGAAAACTTATCAAGTTGTTCGGACGTAAAGAAGTTGTAACATCTGAGTGTCCCGACGCTGGAAGGAAAGGCCATGAACTTTTTTGACAAGCTGCTTGTTGCAACAGAACGTAATCAGAGTTTGCTTTACGTTGCGCTTGACCCTGACCCCGACAGCTTGCCACAACGCTATGCCAGCGACAACCGGCTCACCGGCCTCCGCGATTGGTTGCACGATATTATTACAGAAACCGCTGATATAGTCTGTGCATATAAACCCACTTTGGGATACTATCAGGCGCTTGGGCCGGCCGGTTTAGAACTGCTGGAAGATATCCTGCAATTGATTCCTGAGAATGTGCCGGTGATTTTAGATGCCAAGCACAGCGATTTGAATACAAGCACAGTATTTGCCCGGATGGCATTTGAACGTTGGGGCGTGGATGCTTGCACGCTGAGTCCATTTGCCGGTTTGGATCATGTTGCGCCCTTTTTGGTGTATCCGGGGAAAGCCGTGTTTATATTATGTGCTACAGCGAATTTTTCCGGCGCAGAATTGCAAGAATATTCGCTTAAAGATTTACCTTGGTATTTACAATTAGTGCAAGCAGCAAAAAATTGGGGAACGCCTGAACAATTAGGTTTAGAAGTAATGGGATCAATACCAGATGTGGTAGGAAAAGTTAGAAAAAATGCCCCCGAACGTTTAATTTTATGGCTGGGGGATGTGGTCAAAAGAGAAGATTTAGGAGAAATTTTAGCAGCCGGTTTGAATGAAAATGGCGAGGGATTATTAGTGCCGGTGCCGGCAGATTTGCTGGCAGAAGAACGCTGCTCAGAAGCGGTGCAACGATTGCGAGATACGGTGAACATTAAACGGCTTGAAATCATGCGAGAAGGGCCAAGCTGTGAGCTTTGGTTGCCGGATGTTTGTTTTTTGCAGCATCAGGCGCATCGGGATTTAATTTTACAGCTTTTTGATATTGGTTGTATTACATTTGGCGATCATGTACAAGCATCGGGTGCCATTTTTCCCTATTATATTGACTTGCGAAAAATTATTTCCCAGCCCCAGATTTTTCATCAAATTGTCGGGGCGTATGCAGAGATTTTAGAGGTGTTGGAGTATGACCGCATTGCCGGAATTCCTTATGGTTCTTTGCCAACGGCGACGGGGTTAGCGTTGCGTTTAGAAAAGCCGATGATTTTTCCCCGCAAAGAAGTGAAAGCACATGGAGCAAAACGAGTGATTGAGGGTAACTTTGTGGAGGGGGAAAAGATTGTCGTGGTGGATGATATTCTAATTTCCGGAAAAAGCGTTATGGAAGGTGCCCAAAAGTTGAAGGCGGCGGGATTAGAAGTAGAAGATATTGTCGTTTTTATTGACCATGAAAAAGGGGTGAAAGACCGGCTCAGGGAAAATGGCTATCGGGGTCATTCGGTGTTAAAAATTTCAGAAATTGCTGAGACTTTATATCAAGCCGGCAGAATTGATTCTCAGCAGTATCAATTGTTTGTAGATTATTAATCAGCCGTTAGATCAGTTGGCAGAGGAATAATGGTTATATGTGCGCCTTGGATGCCTTCGGGTATAAGTTTAAAAGCGATTTCTGGGATGTAAGAGATGTTGTCGTTTTTGAATACTCCGACGGCAACTAAAGCATCAAGAAAACTGCCGATAATGTTGTCTGCGTCGGCATTCATTCGGTGTTTTCCAATCAGACGAACTTTGACGGCGGCGCGGGGGATAGGGAACACCGGCAAATTTTGTTTTTCATTCATTTGTCGGTAGAGTTCCACTTCGGCAAAGTTTCGCCAGGCGCGATATCGGGGGGGTAAATAAGTTCCGTTTCGGGTGACTCTGGGGCGTGCTTTGGGAACGACATTACCAGGGAGAAAAAACGTGATTTTTTCAACGGTTTTTTGTTTAAAAAGGCTGGGAGTTGCTTCTAATGTGGCTGTCATTTGTATTGGTTGTTCGGTTTCTTCTTCCCAGTTTTCTTCGTCAATGTCAAAGGTTAGTGATGGATGAAAATATTCGGGTTTTTTGGTTAGCAAAGCGCTGCTAGGCGGCGGGGTTAATGTTGGCCAACCTTGGGCAATTGAAATGTAGGTTTGGGCTGTTTTTTCGGAAAAATTGCAATTTTGTGCCAGCCAGGTTTGCCATTCGCTGGGGGTGAGTTGTTCTTGCAGTTGCAATAAGGCTTCACCCGCATCTCTGGCAAAAACTAGGCCGGTGGTGGGGTTGTCGATGCAGCAGCGGTGGGCTTTGTTGATGCGTGTGGTGATGTCTTGCTGGGGTGAGAGAATGGGGGTTTCTCGCACCGGCAGTTGTCGAAAGGTTGGCAGTAGTTGGTTTGTGGGTGTCAAGGCAGTTTTTTGATGGTAGTTTTGTTGTACTTTTTCAGATGGATTCGCTGTTTTTCACCGGCCCTCCGGCAGATACGATAGCATTTTTTTAAAGGCTGATGTTTATTATTCAATTTTTCGGGCAATGTCAAGGCAAATTAGATGTTTTTTGGGCAAAATGGGCTTTTTTTAGATTTAACTGCTGAAATTTATTAAAATTTTTTAAAGGAAGGAGGCCGGTTTTCATGTTCAGCAAGAAATGATTGAATATTGGGTAAAATACAATAATGTCTAAATACCTACCTCCTGAATTTAAAAACCTCATTGAGCCCACCTCTATTGCCCTTGCAGCGAGTGTGGAACGTGCCGATATCGCCACTCCCTTGAGTGAGCAATCAATTCCTACAACCTTTGTCCGCAAAGGTGCCAGTGGCGTACCAATTTTATTATTACATGGCTTTGATAGCTCACTTTTTGAATTCCGCCGACTCTTTCCTTTACTCTCAGAAAACCACGAAACTTGGGCGGTTGATTTATTAGGTTTTGGCTTCACAGAACGCCTGGAAAATCTGCCTATCTCCCCCACAGCCATTAAAACCCATCTCTATTATTTCTGGAAAAGTTTAATCAACCGGCCTGTTATTTTAGTCGGCGTTTCTATGGGTGGTGCGGCGGCAATTGATATTGCGTTAACTTACCCAGAAATGGTGCAAAAATTAGTGCTTGTAGACAGTGCTGGGATGACAAGCGGGCCGGCAATGGGTAAGTTTTTAATTTCCCCTTTAGGCTATTTAGCCACCGAGTTTTTACGCAATCCAAAAGTACGGCAAAATATCAGCAAAACCGCTTATTTTGATGAAACTTTTGCCTCGGAAGATGCCGCCCTTTGTGCAGCTTTACATCTAAAAATGCCGCGCTGGAATCAAGCTTTAATTGCCTTTACAAAAAGCGGTGGTTATCGCTCATTTATTGATAAATTGCACCATCTTACCCAACCAACGCTGATTTTATGGGGAGAAAATGACCGCATTTTGGGTATAAAAGATGCGGCTAAGTTTGAAACCGCAATTTCTGGAAGTAAGTTAATTTGGATTAAAAATTGTGGTCATGTGCCGCATTTGGAACAACCAGAAATTACAGCACGGCATATTTTAGAGTTTGGAATTTAAACCGCAGATAAACGCAGATAGCCTATCTGCGTTCATTTAGGGTTAAATAATAGCTTCAATTTGTTGGCTCATCCCCTGTTCTAAGCGGGAAATTAAAGTATCGACATCTACGCCAACTTGAGCAAAACATTCGGGGGGTAAAGGATCTGGTTGGTATTGGATGAGTTTGATTTGACCGGCACCAATTCCAATAATTAAAACTTCTTTTTCCGGTTGGTGGTTATCCACAATTCCTAACACTTCCCGAAAGTGATTATTTGCATTTTTATTTAATTGTTCAATGGCTGTTCTGGGACAATACACAAAATGCGGTTGCGGCTTTAAATCGATACCCAAGGTTTCGTCTGTTTTGCCTTTCTCTAAATGTAATCCCCAGGCTAATGCAGCGATTTCTTTCTGATTATATCGCACAAATTCGCCTAGCTGCCGGCGCCATTTTTCTTCTGTAACATTAGGCTGGATAGGATTGCCAAACATGATGTTTTCTGCCTTCTTTTCGGAGTGAGATTTCGGAATGTTTTCTACTTTATCACGGGTGGGGCTGATTTTTATGCTCGTATTCCCATTTGCACTTGCCATAAACCGGCATATATGCCTTTTTGTTCGAGCAGTTGTTCATGCCGGCCCCATTCTATAAGTTTGCCATGTTCCATGACATAAATGCAATCAGCATTTCTGACTGTTGATAGCCGGTGTGCAATAGCAATGGTAGTGCGGTTTTGGGTAATGCGTTCTAGGGATTTTTGAATAGCTGCTTCTGTTTCGTTATCTACAGCGGAGGTGGCTTCATCTAATATTAATATTGGCGGGTTTTTGAGGATGGCGCGAGCAATTGCTAATCTTTGTCTTTGTCCGCCAGAAAGTTTTTGTCCCCGTTCTCCTACAATCGTATCATAACCCTGGGGAAGTTGGGTAATAAATTCGTGGGCTTCTGCTATTTTTGCCGCTTCTATGATTGCTTCAAAGGTGGCATTAAACGTGCCGTAGGCGATATTTTCTGATACGGTTCCATGAAATAAAAATACATCTTGGCTGACTAATCCAATGGCTTGCCGCAAGTCTTTTAATTGAATTTGTTTGATGTCGGTTCCATCAATAGTAATCGTCCCTGATTCAATTTCGTAAAGGCGCAATAATAGCTTGACTAAAGTGCTTTTTCCGCTGCCGGTTGAACCGACAATCGCAATGGTTGCACCGGCGGGAATTTGCAGGCTCAAATTTTGAATCACCGGCCTCCTATTTGGATAGGCAAAAGCGACATCTTTTAGCTCAATTTCACCGCGTACCCATTCCACCGGCAAAGCTTTATCCCCAGAATGAATTTCTATGGGAGTGTCTAATAAATTCAGCACTCTTGTGGTAGAAGCCATTGCTCTTTGATATTGATCAAACGTTTCTCCCAATCGCGTTAAAGGCCATAACAACCGCTGAATTAAAAACACTAAAACGCTATAAGTTCCCACCGACATTTTACCATTCACAGCTTCCATCCCACCATAAAGTAATAAAGCCGTAAACCCCACCAAAATAATCATCCGAATTAGGGGAACAAAGGCAGCAGAAAGGGTAATTGCACGGCGGTTACTTTGGCGATATGCTTCACTTTCTCTCTCGATACGTTTGGCTTCGTAGGCTTCGGCGGTGAAGCTTTTAATCGTGGTAATTCCTTGCAAATTATTGGCTAATTGTCCATTGAGTAAACTGACTTTTTCCCGCACCTCTGCATACCGGGGTGCAAGCAAACCTTGAAATAAAACAGAACCCCACAAAATAAATGGCATCGGTAACATCGCCATCCACGCCACACTCGGCGCCAGAATGAAAAATGCACCGCCAATAATAATAACGGTGGCGCTGACTTGCAAGATTTCATTTGCACCAAAATCAAGGAATCTTTCGAGTTGATTAATGTCATCGCTGAGGATAGACATCAAAGCGCCGGTGCTGCGTTCTTCAAAGTAAGATATTTCTAATTCTTGAATGTGGCGGTAGGCATCTTGTCTTAAATTATGCTGGATAGATTGACCTAAATTTCGCCATAGTCTTGCATAAGCATATTCAAAAATTGATTCCAATATCCAGACAATGACTGTCAAAATAGAGAGGATAATAAATTGACTAAAAACGTCTTTAACTCCCCATTTAGCGATCAGGGAATCTTCTTGTTTGACAATTACATCAACAGCAGCCCCAATTAAAGCTGGGGGTGCTAGGTCGAATATTTTATTAAGAATTGAACAAACCGTTGCTTGCCAAATTTGAATTTGATATTGCTTACCGTAGTTGAACAGGCGCCGGAGGGGGTGAGCGGTTTTAGTCACAGGTTTAAGTGAAAGAAAATTGAAGATTGGAATTTACCAAGAGGGCAATTTCTATTTTATCTGATTTGTAGGATTCGTGGTACGGAACTGGAGGTTTTTAGTGACTGGTGTAATTTTTCAAAAAGCCCCTTTCTTGTAAGCTAGAGAAAGCTGAGTATGAAATGCTCCAATTTTCTCGGTATTTGCTAAGGATATTTTCAAGTTATATGGAGGGGCCGAATACTCGTTTGTCTAGTTCGCTTGACTTCGCCGTTGCAGTATACAGTGGCCGATTGAGAAGAAACACTCGCTATCGCCAGTAATCAGGAACATGACTTTACACGCAAAAGCTGTTTGCGGTTTAATGCCTTCAAAGGTTTTATGGCGCAACTGCCCTACAACTAATAGTAGCGGGGCCGCCCGCCGCTTAGTGGAAAAAGAAACAGCCAAAAAAATACTCATCAAACAATTGCAAATCACCGCCAGATGCAAAGATAATCTATTGGCACACCCGACAACCGAGCAAGGATTGCAGAATCATGGCAAGAGACCCAGCTATTTCGGACATTTTTTATTACTTCGAGCAGTTTTCCAGTCTTCAAACCGGTCGCACGATAGGACGAAAAATCGGGGTTATGCAGGAAGTTATGCTAAGAAAGTATCTGATGCAATCTCCGGCAGTGGCTGAACGCATCCTATTGGAACATTCTGTAGAAGGACTCTCAGGAGCAACTCACAAACTGGAATTCTTGGTTTGTAATTTGTCAGACCGGCTCGTGATGCCCATCAACCAGCCAATTCAGTATGGTGGTATTGAGTTACAAATGGTTTCTGGGAAAAATGATTCTGCCAAAATTGTAGCGCGGTGGTTGGATGAAGATAATCCTGTCAGGCTTGTTAGCGAGATAAAGAAAGGCGCGACGTTTAATAGCAAACCACTCTTGCTGCGCCTTAGACGCGAGGGACTTGTCGCCCGGTTGATAGAAGTCAGTTCGGATTATGCAGAGTTAGCTTTACTTGAACCGGCTGTACCCCTGGCCACTATTGAAAGCAAGCGGGTAGGAGCCCAACGGTTTTCTAGTAGTGACAAACTGGGCGCTGGAATCCAAACTATCGAGAAGGCAAAGCAAGCCGCTTTGGTTGCGATTGATGCTGACTTGCGTTTCAATGGCACCGTTAAGCCACAAGCTGTGCCACAACAGTTACGCCGCTACTTATCAATTGTGGTGCTTGGCAATGGTGTTCATTGGGAAAGAAAGTCGCGTAGGGTCTTGTTGACTTATGTTGACCACGTTTATCTAGTGCCGGACACTTCTATTATTCGCTATTGCGATTATGTGCGAAACCTATCCCAACAGAAAGGAGAAGACTTTTTACAATTCTATATGGATTATTTCTCTGGAATGACAACTATGAAGAATGATAATTTTCAAGTTGATGACGACGATTTTGTAGCACTTGAAGGCGATTCAGTGTCTTTACTCACAGTGGTCGAGCAACATATCACGAATATCAACCCGATTTAGGTTTATTGAAGACGAGAATAGCGTCACGTTTTTCGGCTTTGCCGTGATAATCGGCGCGGTTTTTATAAGCATACTTTCCGGTTCCATAGTGTGTCGTGCGGTAAATTGTCTGCTTGTGTCTAAATCCAGCCATCTCTCCCATTTCGATGAACCACCTATGCACCGGAAGAAGCTCCCCTTTGATTGTTGAATCACCGATCACAACACAGCACATTGCACCGGGGCGGAGCAATTGCCATAGCCCTTCGAGCATTTGCAGATTACCTATCCTATAACTCTCAATGACTTGTGGGTTCGCAGGCCAACTGCGTGTTTCCAACTTCCGCAGTTGCTTATAGTCTAAGTAGTCGCTCCCTAACAAATTACGAGATTGCACAGACCATTGATTAAATAAGCCATCCAGCCACAGAAGTTCAAGACGGTAAACAGGTAGGTAATCGAAGCAATTCACATAGGGCGGGTGTGTTAAAGCCAAATCAAATGATTCGCTAGCAAACTCTGAGGACTTGATTAATGCCCGGTTATCGCCAAGATAACAGGCAGCAGTGGCCTCGCCTTTGACAGCTACGCCGAATTCTTTCATCCTCTGGCACATATCCAACGACTTCTTTTCAAAAACCTCCAGTGGTGAACGAGGCGCTTTACCTTTGTTTATATGAGGCCGCACTTCACCATCGTAAGCTCTCGAAACCCTGCGGATGATGGAGGCAAAGGCTAACAGATAAAAATCTTTAATCGTGCCAGACTCAAAACCGTAAATAGCGTGACGTAAGGCGCACAATTCTAAGGTTGCTTGAAGGGAGAACCATTTCTCCAATTCTTCCATCGGCAGGTGATCGATAGCTATTTCAGCCTCGCCGCTTTCGAGAAAGTCCTTTGCAACAAGTAAGATTTTTCGACACGCATCCTCCAAAGCCTGCGCTGGCAAGAAAGTCGTTTTTACATTAGCCGCCAAGACACCAAGCGGATTAATATCGACACCTATCGCATTATGACCTGCAATAACTGCTTCCACAAGGGTTGTTCCGCTTCCTGAATAGTTGTCAATGATGTTGGCGGGGCCATTGGTTTCTATAAACTCATTAATGACTCTCTTCGCCAATGCAGAAGGAAATTTTCCATAGTAGCGAAAGAAGTTGTGCGTCAGATAAGCATATTCATGGATTGTGCCGTTCAACTCCCATAAATTGCCAAGATCAGCCGAAACTTCGAGTCGATTAGTGTTTTCCAAGTCGTTCACTTCAAAAAGGCTTGCTGAAGTCACAATACCACCTCGCTCTATAAATATTACTCTTAATTTAAACCCAGGCGAACATAACCGGGCCCAACACGAGTTTTACGCCGTGCAAAGATGCGTTTCATTCGTCCGCTCTGGCCATCCCGCCCATCCGTATATAAAACGGCCATGTTTGTAAAAACAGGCGTCTTGTCCTCTGGCCTAATCAAACCACGTTTAATGCCTGCCTCTGTGATTTCGCCAACCGTCATTAGTTGTTCTGATGCTTCCAGAACAATCAAAGCTGCTTCTCTGTAAGTCATTGAATCTGTCGTAAGCCAAGGTTATTCTGACACAGATTTTATTATAAAAGCAGTCCATACACAAAGACACCAAAGCAAAATAACAGCCAGACAACAAGGCGGTGCAATTGACCGCCTACAGCTTGCACTTCGCTCCATCTTTTAGCAGAGGCTGACATTTACCGTTAGACAGTGAGGCAAGGAGATCCTCTTTTCCCCCTTATAATAACCCTCTTTTCAGCGTCTCACTTGTCAGAGATTAGAACAATTAATTAACCTTTATAAAGGGGGCCATATTTATCAAAGCGCCGGTGCTGCGTTCTTCAAAGTAAGATATTTCTAATTCTTGAATGTGGCGGTAGGCATCTTGTCTTAAATTATGCTGGATAGATTGACCTAAATTTCGCCATAGTCTTGCATAAGCATATTCAAAAACTGATTCCAATATCCAGACAATGACTGTCAGAATAGAGAGGATAATAAATTGACTAAAAACGTCTTTAACTCCCCATTTAGCGATCAGGGAATCTTCTTGTTTGACAATTACATCAACAGCAGCCCCAATTAAAGCTGGGGGTGCTAGGTCGAATATTTTATTAAGAATTGAACAAACCGTTGCTTGCCAAATTTGAGTCTGATATTGCTTACCGTAATTGAACAGGCGCCGGAGGGGGTGAGCGGTTTTAGTCACAGGTTTAAGTGAAAGAAAATTGAAGATTGGAATTTACCAAGAGGGCAATTTCTATTTTATCTGATTTGTAGCATTCGTGCTTAAGAAATGTAGGTTTTGACTCGCTGACGGGATTCTTTCAAAAAATGCGCTTTCTTCTAATAAGAAACAAGCTAACTTATTTTTGGCTTATTTTTGATTTTGTCTACTTTTGAATCGTTATATTTAAGGAGATGTTTGTATTAAAATTTAAATGTACAACAGCTTATAACCTGCCTTAAACAGTTACTAAAACCAGATAACAGCATTCTGTGGCTGAATCACAGAACGAGTAAAAAAGCGAACCTCAGCCACAGAACGAGGAAAATTAGATTAGGGCATTTCAAACGAAATCAAGGTATTTTCCGGCAAATAATCCTTAAACAGGCCCCCCTCAGACAACATCACCACCATTCGCAAACCCCAGTCAGGATGCGTGGGTAAATCAGCCCAAGGTAATGCCAATTCTAAACACTTATCCACCGCAACTTGTGCACGCGACGGACGCGGGTTCCAGCGTTGATTTTCGCACGCTTCTTGTAACCACACCGAATGTGTTAGCAAATTAATTCCTAAATGGTGGTGGAAATAATAATTCACCGGTGCCTCATGGGGTAAACTCGCCAAAGGTGCGGGACTATTACACAAAGGTTTCTCTGGATAATACCACAACAAATTCACTTCTGGCGGGCAATCTTTGCCGAATTGAATACCACTTTTGAAATCCATCCGCAAATAGAAATTAAGGTGGTCTACTCCATACCAAATCCGCTGAATAGCTGAACTGCGGTGCATTGTACCCCGCGCCCCGCCTACTTCCAACCGGCCCGCTTTATCCCAATCTTGCTCATCTCCGACACCATCAATTGTCGGATGAATAAAACTTTGGGGCCGGTGTTCTTTGTGTTTTTCATGCACTTCTACCGGCTTGCGAACATCTTCAGGAATTGGCTCATTTAATGCCTGATAAATTCCCGCCAAATGTTCTCTAAATAACTGATCAAACATGGCATCCTGATTTGAAGAATGACCCTCCCCAAACCACCAGAACCAATCAGAACCCTCGGCTGCATAAAGTGCTTCCCACGCTTCCGGGTTATTTTCTGGGGTGGCTTCGGGGTGCTTTGCCAGCACTTCCCGTGCTTTTGTCAACAAATCCCAGGCTTTATTTTTCGCCGGATCGCCTATCCATGTCGTCAAACTGCCATCTACCCAGGAACCACTATGCAATTTATCTGCCGGCAGTGTTTCGGTGGGCGGGAATTGATCTAAAAATTCCGAAACAGTTACTAATTTAATATCCTGGGAATCACTCAATTTTCGATAAAGATTTTCCAGAAAAGGTAAACCATCTTTTTGATAAAATTCCCAGCAATTTTCGCCATCCAAAGCTATCGTAACTAACCAGGGTTTTTCTAAAGCGCCGCCGCCGTTGCGGTATTTTAAACTGCGGGAAATTGCTTCTAAATGACCGACTAAATCATTGGCGGCTTTTTTCGGTTCCATTGAGCCATAAGTAAAGCCAATTAAATCAGAAAGCCGGTGATCGCGGAAAACAATTGCTAAATCTCCCTGGGGAGTTTCTAGGCGATAAGGTTGGTAAAGCATCTCTGGTTCGCAAACATTCCCCACCCCATCTCTGTGAAAAAATGTTTTCTTTGTCCAGCCTAAAATTGCCTCATCTGAACATATCCATTTAAAGCCTTGTTGTGCAATATAAGGTAAAATTGCCGGACTGACGGCTTGCTCAGAAGGCCATAAACCTCTGGGTGTTCTCCCAAAGCGTTCTTGATACATATCCCAGGATTTTTGCAAGTGGCGGGGGATATCTTCTTGCCATTGAAAGCGATTTTTTGGCAAGGTCATATTGGGAATTGCTACTCGTCCGCAATTTGTATCAGCAAGTAAGGGTAAAATCGGGTGGGTGTAAGGGGTTGTGGTGACTTCTAATTGGCCGCTGTCTTGCATTTTTTTGTGTTGCGGCACAATGCGGCTGAGAATTTCTCGCTGTTTTGAATATATGCGTTGCCGGTCTGCGAGAGTAAAGTTTTTTCCTTGTTTTAACCAAGTATCAATTTCTGGATCGTCCCAAAAAATCGGGTCTATCCATGCTAAATTATGCCATGCTAATAAATCGCTATAGTCTTGTAATGTCCAATTTTGAAAACACCAACCATAGCCTTTATCTTGTCGTTGGTGATACAGTTGGGAATAGCGGGGGTGCGGGTCAATTAAGGTGTGATGATTGGCATCAAAAAAATGCTCAATGATAAAATATTTTTGTTCGTTTGTTAGGTTTTCTTCGGGGGTTAAGGCAGCGTTGAGATAGGGATCAAAGGCATTACCTTCGATATAATCTTCTAACTGCAAAATTAACGAGGGAACTAAGTTAACGGTTTGATGTAGTTTCGGATACCGTTCGAGGATTAATATCAAATCAAGGTAATCTTTGGTACCGTGCAAGCGCACCCAAGGCAGCCGATACTGGCCGGTGGCGCGATTTTTGTAGAGGGGTTGATGTTGGTGCCAAATAAATGCAACGTAGAGGGGATGGGGCATATTTTCAACTGAGGTGAAGAAAGTTTATTTCTCTCTAGTGTTCTAAGATTCTACCTTACCCCAGGAACTAAAAAACCGACACTTCATATGAGTGCCGGTTGGTAGGTTTTTGCTCCCTCTCTGTGTTCCGGGGTGCTTGCTTCTGTGTGCTGGCCTTGAAAAAAAAAGAGGTCTGTAGTTAGACCTCTGAGGGGGAACCGGCCTGTTTTTAAAGGACTTGTTCGACGTCTGTAATTTCGGGAATCATTTCTCGTAGCCGGCGCTCAATTCCCATCCGTAGTGTCATTGTGGAACTTGGACAAGTACCGCAAGCACCTTGTAAGCGCAACTTGACTATCGGCCCATCAAGTTCGACGAGTTCGACGTTTCCACCATCTGACATTAAATAGGGCCGCAATTCATCTAAGACTGTTTCGACGTTTTCACGGTTGAGTGTCAGGGACATTGTTTTTTTCCTCTTTTCCGGGGGCTACTTTAACAATCTTATCGTTTCTTAAGTACGCTGGGCACACCTAGCCATTGAAGTTTATTGCCCAGCATCCAGTTTAAACGGTGGCCGGCACGAGTAGTTTAATATTCGTGAAGTTAAACTCGGTGGTGATTTCTTGGCCTTTTTCTTTGGCGTGGATGACTTGCTGTGTCATTAGATAATAATCGCCTACTTTCTCGAATTTATCTTGATGCTGACGTTCTGTGATAATTTCGTTGGTTTGGGGGTTGCGGAATACGACATCATAGCCGGTGGCGAGATATCCGTTGCCGGTGTCTAAAGTTTCGTAGGTGTCTATGACAAAGGCGACTCTTCCCATGACGCGGCTTACTTGGCAAATTTCTTTGCCTCGTATTTTATAATTAGAGCCCATTGAGTCTCCTTTAACTAAAATTTCGCTGGCGCCGGTGTCGTCGGTTTCTCCGAGGGTAAATGAGTTTTTGCTGTGGGAGTCTTCAAAGCTATTGCGTTTACGGTGGGTGACAATATCGCGCAGTTGAGTATATACGCTTTGGCTAATTTCTTCGCCTTCAATGCCGGTGACTTCGACTGTCATATCGCCGTTAATCTTAATTTGACCGCGATACTCTTCTTCGCCTTGTTTTAATTCGATGTCGGCGCTATAACCGGGGAAGTTGCTATCCCAGGTGTAGCGGTTTTCGTAAGCGGCTTTAAATAAATCTCGTGCTTGATTTTGTTCGGTCATGGGTTCCTCGTTTGGTTTTTTGCTGTTATTTATTATAGCTTAAAGTCGATAATTAGGGATGGGAAAACCCTACCTTGTCTTAGCCGCCTGGGTAGAATAATTTGGGTTAGGATGAAGGGTTGGGAATGGCTGGGTGAAATTTTGGATAAAATAGATGTGCCGGTGTTTGGATAAAGACTATGGAAGCTATTACAAATTGTAGGGTTTTTGATGCCGGTTTTTGAGGCCGGTTTTTGAGGCCGGTTTTTGAGGCCGGTATATACACGAATAAAACCCCTTTGGGGTTAATCATTTAATTTTATAGGTAGCTGGTATTTGTCGCCGGTTGAATAGCGTCTACATTAATAAAACCCCAAAGGGGTTAACCATTTAATTCTATAGTCCGTAGGACTTCTTTTGTATAGGCACTCTCTAACCCGTGACTATTGGGAATGTTTAATGATGCTGGTGTAGAAGGGGATAGTATAGCGTTTTTTTGAGTTTTGTTAATTTTTCCTGAAGTGGGGCCACCGGCCCATAACTTCAGCTATAATACCTCTCAAGTTTGAGAGCGTTTTCTACCTTTAGGTAGAGGGAATTCTGCCATGAATAGGAAAATTTGGCGTGGTTTTTTGGTTGGGGTTTTGTTGTTGACGGTGGCCGGTTGTAAGGAAGAAACACCACCGCGTCTTAAAATGAATTTTGTTTGTAAGGCTGGGAAAAACGGCATACCCACCACCTATGCACTCACACCTATTGGACAAAAACCGGTTATTCGTTGGGTATCAAAATATTTTGAAGGTAGTGGATATACGCCGCAAAGACGTTGCGAAGAAGTGACGCAAAAAATGCAAACTGCTGAGAATAATGGCGTTTTGAATTTTATCACCGTTGGCAGAGAAAATAATCAGGATGTTATTTGCTTTTCTACTGTCAAAGGAGGGAAATGCGATTTAACCTTGCTTACTCTTAAGCCTAATGATAGTGCCGGTAAAGCAGTTGAGGATCTTTTAAATTTCGGTGCGGCGGGGCCCATTGAGCAAAGTAGCAGCGGGCCTTCTATTGATTTCGAGAAATGGGTTAAATCTATTCCGTCAGAAAAATAAGCAAATTAAATGTATGGTGCAACCACAGGGCGGGAACTACAATCAACCCCCCTAGTGGCGCAGGCATCTTGCCTGCGATTGCCGATTACCGGCCCCAAACCCCAGTTCATCAACATATTTGCACAAATTCAGCCAAACTTATGTCAAACAATATGAAAAAACAACGTCTTTTTTTCACAGCCTTTTTAGGCAGCTTATTACTCATCTCCCCCGTCTTCTATGGCTGTAATTCCTCATCAAAAAAACCGGAAACAACCGCTGCAATTCCTCAATCCTCTCAGCAAAATTTGGAGGAACTTGCAAAATCTATTACGGTTAAAGTCATGGCCGGCAAATCAGGGGGATCGGGGACAATTATTAATAAAAAGGGGGATGTTTATACAGTTTTAACAAATCAGCACGTCGTCAACCTTGGCACCCCCCACCGCATCCAAACTCCCGACGGCAAAATTTATGATGCAGAAATTGATAAAATTTATGATGCAGAAATTGATAAAAATGTCAATAGTAAAGAGAAAGATTTAGCGCTGTTGCAGTTTCGTTCCTCCGCAGATTATCAGGTAGCGGAATTTCCAGAAAATGTGGAAGAAAACGAGTTTTTTAAGGCTTTGAAAGTGGGGGATGAACTTGTGGCGGCGGGTTTTCCTTCAGAGCAAAATAATTTGAAAATTGCGCGGGGAAAAATTGCTGTGCTACCTGAGAAATCCTTGCAGGGTGGTTATCGGCTGGGGTATGATAATGCTATTGAAAAAGGCATGAGTGGCGGGCCGGTTTTGAATAATCGCGGCGAATTAATTGCCGTTAATGGCAGAGATGCTTATCCGGTTTTTGGCGATCCGTTTGTGTTTGAAGATGGTTCTCGTCCCTCGGAAAATGATAAAAATAAGATGATGGCTGTGAGTTGGGGGGTGGGGGTGCCGGTGTTGGCAAAATTGGCTCCCAGTTTAGTTGAAACTCAGGAGTTAAGTTTAACAGGTATCCCTAATGATGTGAGGGAAATTGCTAAAAAAATTACTGTGCGAATTGATTATGCTGGGTATAATGGTTCGGGGGTGATTATTGCGAGAGATGGGAATAATTATTATGTTTTGACGGCGCATCATGTGGCAAAAAATGAAAATAAAGAAGTTGTTACCCCAGATGGAAAACGTTATCCGGTGAATGAAAGTACGGTGAAATCTCTTGAGCGGCAGGCTGATTTAGCAGTGTTGCAGTTTAGCAGTAGTGAAAATTATCAAGTGGCAACTTTGGGGAATTATAGTTTAGATGAAAAACGCTTGGTGTTTACCTATGGTTGGGGAAAAGCTGAAGGGAAAAAAGCCAAACCTAAGTTTACTCCGGGTTTTATTTTTGGTAAAGAGGACGGTTCTATTTATGCAAAAGATCCAGGTTCTTTGACTTATGGTTATGAGCTAGTTTATACGAATATAACTCAAGGTGGCATGAGTGGGGGGCCGGTTTTGGATACTCAAGGACGAGTGATTGGTATTCATGGACGTGCGGAGGGAAATGACATAGATGGAATTCAGTATGGCTATAGTTTAGGTGTGCCAATAAAAACTTTTGTGGCTGATTTAAAGTCAGCGGAAAGTAAGTTAAAGATGAAGCAAAAGTTGAGTTTGGAAACATCAATTCCTGCTTCTGTTGATGAAAACGATAAATTTTCAATTTATTTTACTGAATTATTTAAACTAAAAATACCCCAGGATAAAACAAAGGCAAAAGATTGGATAAACTACGGCAATCAGTTATGGCGAATTGAGTTATATAAAGAAGCTATTGCGGCGTTTGAGGAAGCAATTAAACTGAATCGGGATTTGGATCAAGCTTGGTATGCAAGGGGTTTAGCATTATCTTATAACCGGGAATATCAAAAAGGTTTTGAGTCTTTTGATAAAGCTACCAAAATTAACCCGAAATTTTATCAATCTTGGCGTTGGCGTGGCGGTTTACTAAGCCAATATTTAAACAATCCTGAAGAGGCGTTGAAATCTTTTGATAAAGCAATTAGTATTAATAATCAAGATTTTACCTTGCACTTATCCAGAGGAAATGTGTTGAGAGATTTAAAACGCTATCAGGATGCTGTTACTGCTTATAAGAAGGCTATTGAGCTTAATAAAAACCATTCTTGGAGTTACTTCAACCTAGGAAATGCACGCAGGGATTTAAAAGACGATCAGGGTGCAATTGAGGATTACACTGAAGCTATTAAAATTAATCCTAACTTGGCCGAAGCTTACATCAACCGGGGGCTTGTACGCCGGAATTTAAAAGACGATCAGGGTGCGATTGAGGATTTCACTAAAGGTATTTCAATTAATCCTAACTTGGCCGAAGCTTACATCAACCTGGGGTTTGCACGCAGCCATTTAAAAAAATATGAGGATGCGATTGAGGATTTCACTAAAGGTATTTCAATTAATCCTAACTTGGCCGAAGCTTACATCGGCCGGGGGGTTGCACGCAGTGAGATAGGAAAGTATGAGGATGCGATTGAGGATTTCACTCAAGCTATTAAAATTAATCCTAGCTATGCCGAAGCTTACGCCACCCGGGGGGCTGCATACGCTTTAACTGGAGAGACCGAAAGTGGAATAAAAGATTTTCAAAAAGCCGCAGAATTGTTTCGCCAGCAAGGGAATATGGAAGGTTATCAAACCGCCCAAAAATTAGTAAAACAATTTCAAAATCAACAATAAATATTACCCTCATCCTTGCCTGGGTTGGTTTTTACCTTCCCCAAAAACTATAATACAAATAATCCCAAAAACCCATTCAGCAAAACAATGTTAAACAGCATAGATTGAAGGGATACTACCGGCACCCGATGGCAGATCGCCGCCTGTTCGTTCAGTTTGGTTTATAGACACCGGCGCAGAAAATCCCCGACTTGTTACCGCCTATCCACTCAAAACAAAAAAACATGATTGAAGAACTAGATAGAATTATTTTAACAGAAGACCTGAGCCAATATGGATTAAAAAAAGGAGACATTGGCACCGTAGTTTTGCAACACAATAACAGCAACTTCTACGAAGTAGAATTTGTTACCTTAGACGGTGATACCATAGCCATTATTACCTTAGAAAATACTCAAATTCGCCCCATTGCCGAGCGAGAAATTGCCACTGTTCGCAGTTTGGTTTAACTGTTTTTAGAAACCGGCTAACTTTCACGAAATCCGGTTTCTAAAAACCCTAACGAATCTCCAACGAATCCCTAATCTTATCAAACTTAGGCTGAAACTCAGAAAACTCCTCACTTTTCGCCGCATAAATCAAAACATACAACTTGCCATCAACCTCTCGCCAAACATACTGACGTTTAACCTTAACCTTATCCTCTACACCTTCACTCACCACCCAATTTGCCTCACCCTTTGCCAACGTTGTTGTTTGAGGAACATTTGGCAAAGTTTCCCCCGTTTCCGCCTGCCTTTGTTTCTTCAAATTTTCGTAAAACTTCGATGCCGACTGATTAGAAATCACACTCAAAGACACACTTTCTTGAAACTTATCATCCTTCCCATCTTTTGGCGAAACAAACACCACACCATTGCCATAAAACCCACCTGGCGAAACTTGCTTTTCCCACTTATCAGGATATTTCAACTTCACGCCTAACGTAGAATCTTCATAAGTTTTGGGTAAATTCAAAAACGCCATTATTCCAAAAATTAAACCAACAACTGCCCCGGTAGCCGCTAAAAGCTCTAAGATAATTTTCGTATCCTTAATAAATTTTTTGACTTTTGGTACAAAACCTTTCGGCTGAGAATTACCAGGAGGGGGAGAGGGAATAGTTGGGCTCATAGGTTGCTGTAAAATAGTTTGTAACACCGGCACCACTTCCACCGCAGAAACATAACGCTGCCGGTAATCCTTACGAACCATCTTATCAATAACATCCCCCAAATTACCACTCACCGGCCCCAAATTTCGCCACGAAAATTCCCCCGTCACCGCATCCTCTGGAAACCCCCCAAAACTCGGATCAGGATTTAACCCCGTCAACGCCTGAATAGCCATCACCCCCACCGCATAAACATCACTACTAAAACGCGGTTTCCCATTCGCCTGCTCATCCGGCATATAACCCGCAGTTCCTATCATAATCGTAGACATAACTTGCCCCTGATTACTAACAGTCAAACCGCCAATTTCCTTAACCGCCCCAAAATCAATTAAAACAATCTTCCCATCCGACTTGCGGCGAATTAAATTAGCCGGCTTAATATCCCGATGAATGGGAGAATCCCGTTTTTGCAAGTGTACCAGACTGTGGTACAATAAATTATATGCCACTCACATAAATACAACCTTTATTTATGACCCCTGAAGAATCTCAAAAACTCCAAGAACATATCACAGCTATCGCTAAAATTATTTACCAAAATACTCCCTCAGAAGATTTAGTTTCCATAGAAACTATTGAAAAATCAGTGCGCCAGCAAATCTTAGAAAAAGTCAGTCCCCAAGGGGCTTTTTTTTATCAAAGAAAAGACAGGAACAATTAAGGGACGAACAAGAAAGTTAAAAAGTTCTGTGGGAGAAATTCCTATTACAGAAAAACAAGCCTCTCGATTACATCTGCCGACTCGTTGTCGGATTTCTCCATTTTTAGAAAAATGTTGTTTACGGATTAGCGCTAATGAATCTTACCAAAATGCGCTCGTTAGAATTAGAAATTTTAATGGGAGTAAAAATTGGTCATACTACACTTCATAGGCAGGTACAAAGAACGGAATTTTTTACTCCTGATGCTCAACAAACGGTCACGCCCATTAAGCGCAGATGGTGGGAAAGTTAGAGTCAGAACAGAAAAAGGCCAAAGCTGCGAATGGCTTGAGTATAAAGCAATTAGGCTCCAAAAGGTTTATTATAATGCAGCTTTTAAAGATAATTTATTCCTGAGCGATTGGGTGAATTCTCAAAAACTGGCTAAGCTTTTAGTTTGTTTGGGAGATGGTCATCCTGGGGTGTGGAAATTAATGTCAGAAATTTATAGTTCTTCACAAAGGTGGGAAATACTAGATTGGTATCATCTGAGAGAAAATCTTTATAAAATTGGGGGTTCTCTGAAACGCCTCCAACAAATTGAATCTTATTTATGGTGTGGCCAAGTTGAGGGGGCGGTTGCTGTGTTAGGCGAGTATCGTCGTCAAAAAGCTCAAAATTTTCTCAAATATTTACAAGAACATAAAAGCCGAATTATTAATTATAAGAGAGTGCAAGCTTCTGAGCTTTGTTCGATTGGCTCCGGCGCAGTGGAGTCAGCTATTAAACAGCTTGATTTAAGACTGAAAGTGGTAGGGGCGCAGTGGAATAAACATAACGTGAATCAAATGTTACAACTTCGTTGTGCTTATCTTAATGGTCAACTAGCCTAAGCGGTCTTTTACAAAAACGGGATGCTCCCCAGATGATAGATTAATCTCCTTTTTTCAAAAAAGTTCCACCGGCCCACCTTTTCAACTTTCTACTTTTCTTCAAATGCCTCCTGCTTTCCGCTGGGATACCGGCCTCACATCTCCTAATTCCCATAAATGCTAAAACCACCCTATTAGCATCTTTGGATCTATGAACGAAAATAGAACGTTAACAAATTCAAAATCCCCTTTTCTGGTTATCAGCATTGAACGCAATTATAGCGGTAAATCCAATCAAACCAGAACAACGTGGCAAAGTCAAACAAATGGCAGCAGCATGGCGAGAATGGGGCGAAAATCAGGGGTATCTTGTTTTAAAAATGTACAGATGCCGTAAAATTTAAATTAACTGGCCCTTTTTATTGTAGATTTTATATTCATAAGCCTACTCAAACAAACCCCCCACCGGCACGCTAAATTCCGGCAATAAAGGACTGGTTAAATCATCTTCTTT
Source organism: Ancylothrix sp. D3o (assembly GCF_025370775.1). Classification (NCBI taxonomy): domain Bacteria; kingdom Bacillati; phylum Cyanobacteriota; class Cyanophyceae; order Oscillatoriales; family Microcoleaceae; genus Ancylothrix; species Ancylothrix sp. D3o. The sequence continues at coordinate 85,194 of NZ_JAMXEX010000016.1, forward strand.
AAACAACGTCATCGCTAATTTCAAAATACCGTTTTCCCGCCGATAAACTTCTACTTTTTGCTGTTGCCTGTCAAAAATCCAGTATTCCCGCACACCTTGAACTGAGTATAATTTTAACTTTGATTGCCGGTCGCGTTTTTCCTGTTCTTCACCCGGAGATAACACCTCTACCACTAATTCTGGTGCTCCCCGTAAATGGCCGGCTTCATCTAATACTTCGGCTAACCGTTCATTGCTGATCCAAACCACATCAGGGATGACATTATCAGCATCCGTGAAAATAATTCCAGGGACTTGCACAGCCTTGCCCAACTTTGTGCGCCGTGACCAATTTGTTAACTCTACACAAACATTGTTAGCAACTGATTGATGTTTCCAGTGGGGGGCTCTTGTCACGATTAATTCTCCTTCAATTATCTCATAACGGTTGCCGTTATCTGGCAAGAATTCTAAATCCTCGGTTGTCCAGCGGACTTTTTCTGTAGTTGACATAAGTTTGACTCGTCTATGTGTTGGGATTATACATGAAATTGTTGTGTTTAAATTATAGCATTTTTTATAGACACCGGCCCGCTCTCGCGCACTCTTTGCTATAATCAGACAAAACCAAAAAAGAGATTCTTTTATGCCTTATTTAACCGATGCGGATGACATGAGAAACGTGATTGCCAAAGTTTCCCAATTTCAAATTCTCTGGATAGATACAGAAGTTGCGGACTATAAAAGCAAAAAGCCGAGACTTTCTTTGATTCAAGTTTTAGCAGACCCCAGAGACCTCACCGGCCAACAAACCTATGTGTTTGATGTTTTAGATAAACCCCAGATAACTGAGCTTTTTATTGACGAAATCATGGCAGATGAAGAAATAGAAAAAGTCTTTCATAATGCCAGCTATGACTTGAGGTTTTTAGGAAAAACAACGGCAAAAAATGTAACCTGTACCCTAGAAATGGCAAAAAAACTGCCCTACTATCTTCTCCCCGTCCCTAATTTATCTCTCAAAACTTTAGCTAGTCAAATTTGTAAATTTTCCGAGGTCGATAAGGAAGAACAAGGTAGCAACTGGGGAAAAAGACCTCTGACTGAAAAACAGCTAGAATATGCTCACAAAGATCCAGTTTATTTAGCTCATGTTTACCGCGTTTTATTGCATTTGCTTAATAAAAATAACCCCGATCCTGCTACGGAAAATTTAAACATCTTGGCGAAACGCTATCAGGAAATTGAGCATTATTGGAAACTTTTAGACTCAGAAATGACGGCGTTACAAGAACGAATTAAAAAAGCAATGCAGGCCCAAAGCTTATCAGAAACTACTGAGTTTAAACTGTCTGTATCTGAGCGAAAAACCCTGAAAACCGGCTTTGCAAAATTGGCTGAACTTGCACAAAGTCGCGGCTTAGAATTAGATTTTTCAATTACCTTGACAAAAGTGCTACAAGAAGTATTAGGAGATGCAATGGATGAGTTAGCGGTGGATGTGGAAAAAACAACAGTGTGCCGGTTAACTACCAAGTTTTCAGACAATGAAGAAAGCAATGAATAGGTGAGGTTTAACAAAAGTTAATAAAAAAATGGCTTTGATTTTTTGCTTCTTAAGCTAAACTTGAGACAGCCGGAAACTGGCCGATGATAAAAGTGAAGAAATGGAGAATTTGTATGGTTTCAACTTCTAGTTTAGACCGCTTACAAAGTTTGCGAGCAGGCGATGCTTTCAGTTATTACAAACTAAACTATTCTGTCAAAGATTATAGCAGCTATACTGATGCAAAAGGTTATCAAACGGAAGAATGGTTACTGAATACTCACAGCGACTTAGAATATTACTTACTGCGAGAAGTTGACCCAGATAACTCCAGCCATTTGGTTAACTGGTATTTATCTGAAGAAGTCGCAGAACCTAGTTTATTTAATGCAGAAAACCAAGATAATATCCTTACTTATGTGTGGAAAAATATGCAAGAACATAATACTCCTTATCCTGAACTAAAGCTTTATGGAGATAGCTACTATTTTGAATCAAAAACTGAAGGTAGCTATGAGGGAGACTATGATAAAACTACCCGCATCACTTGGGATTATTGGGATAGAAGCCATCAACGCAATTTAGCAATTGAAGCATGGCCGGATGGGGATTTGCACGTTTATTTAACCAAACTCATTAAGCCAGAACAAATCACGATTATTGAGAAACAATTGGTCAAAAAAACTTCTAATCCCTTTCCAATTTTTCAAGTGATTTTTTCCGTAGGCTTGATCATTTGGGGTTTACTTTTAGTGATGGGTTAATTATCAAAAAATGCCGACATCTTTATTTGTAGAACATCACAACACCGGCCTTGCTTTTTATATCAACGGCGATTTACAGTTTGATACCGCTGATGAGGCGCTTTATCACGAGTTCCTAGTTATGCCAACAATAGCACTTACAGCGCAGCGTTTTGGTGGCGTTAACTTGCGGGTTTTGATCTGCGGCGGTGGGGATGGGTTGGTGGCACGCGATGTGCTACGCTTCCCGCAGGTATGCCACATAGATTTAGTGGATTACAACCCAGAGGTTTTAGAACTGGCAAAAACAATTTTTAAACCTTATAATTTTGGCAGTTTAGAAAATAGTCGAGTGCGGGTTTATGCGGAGGAAGCGTTTGCATTTGTGTCTTCCATTGCAGACAATTCTTATCATGCGATTATTTGCGATTTTACTTACCCAACTTGCGCGGAAGATACAGCTATTTACTCTCAAGAGTGGTTTCAAGAATTAAATCGAATTTTGATTCCCGGTGGGGTAATTTCTACGAATGGCGTTTCTCCAGAAAATCGTACCTCAGGTTTTTGGTGTCTGTATCAAACCTTGCTCTCTACCGGCTTGATGGCAAAACCTTTACAAGTTTCTATTCCTTCTTTTCAACGTCATGGTTATGGGAATTGGGGCTTTTTTATCGCTTCTGCAATTCCCATTAATCGCAGCGATTTAGAAGCTTTGATTTTCCCCGATAACCTGCAAACTCTCAACCCTGAAAGTTTGCTTAATGCTTTCATATTTTCCGAAAAAATTGCTAAAAATCGTCACCATCTGGCCATTAATACATTGACTTGCAAACAACTTTATTATTACTTGCTAAATCCTAATTTTAATTTAGCAAAAGATGAGGATAAAAGCAATAAGATAGATTTTTTGGAAATTCAAGAAGTTGCCACCGGCATAATAGCAACTCAGGATAACTTAGCCCTGGAATCAATGGCAAAAGTATGGTTAGAAAAAATATATGCAGCCGAACAAATCACGGAGGAAGATATAGCAAAAATGGTGCCGGTGCAACACCGCTACCACAGCCCTAAAATGACGCGAGAATGGCTTTCTTATTTGCAACAACTTTTAGGAGAAGTTGATGTCGCGCAACTACTTAATAAAATGCTAGAAAGGGCGCAGGAACTTCCGCCGAAGCTACTAGAAGAATTGAAAGAACTAGCGGCAAAAATTAAGGCGGGTGAAAACCTCCCTAAACTGCCTCCCAAAACAGCAGAATTTATTACTATTTTGTCTGTTACCCTCTTAATTGCCAACGTATTAACCCCTGATGCTGTATTTGCAAAAGGCTATTATTCTGGAAGTAGCACCGGCACTCGTGTCTATTCCGATTCTTATTACGATAGTAGCAGCGATTGGAAACAAATCATCGGATTTATTATGATTTTTGGAGGTGGTAGTTGGTTGTGGTCTGCATTAGAAGAATGGATAAAAAATGGCTCTGAAAACCGAAACTAATTTAATGCAAATACCCTTAAAATTGCAAACTCTAGTTTCAGCAGATAGTCAGTTTTGGGATAGGCTTTCTCAAGACTGTTTTATGCAATCTTGGGCGTGGGCAGATTTTAAAGAATTAGAAGGATATAAAACGTTTCGTTGTGGTTTATTTAGCGGCGAAACATTGGTTGGGGGTTGCATTTTTTACTACTACCCCCACCCAGGAAAATCCAACTTATTACTTTCTCCGGGTGGCCCCATTTTACCACCAAACTGCCCGGCAGAAGCCATGCAATTGCTATTACAAAAAGCCGCAGCTTTGGCAAAAGAAGTAGGGGCTATAGCATGGCGAATAGAACCACTTTGGCAAGAAAAACCGGCTTTCTTAAAAAGCTTTGTGCGCGCACCGGCAGACTTATTACCCTCGGAAACTCTCTTAATTAACCTACAACCAACTGAAGGCGAAATTTTAGCGCAAATGAAGCACAAAGGACGCTATAATTTACAGTTAAGTCAAAAAAAAGGAGTAAAAATAGAATTCACAACCAACCCTCAAAGCATCCCAGTTTTTTATGATTTGTTTTGGGAAACAGTACGCCGGCAACATTTTTTTGGCGAACCCTACGGCTTTTTTATCAATCTTTGTCAGACGCTTTTTTCTGCAAATATGGCAGAAATTGGCATCGCCACTTGGCAAGGAAAAATATTAGCCAGTGTGATTATTATCTACAGGGGAAATCGCGCCACATACCTTTACGGCGGACGCAGTTTTCAACATCCCGAAATCCGAGCATCCTATAGCTTACATTGGGAAGCTATGCGGCGTGCAAAAGCAAAAAATTGTCAAGTTTATGACTTTTATGGCTATACTCGTGATGCAAACCACGCATATTCCAAATTTTCGCAATTTAAACGGCAATTTGGCGGTGTGCCGGTGACAACCATCGGCGCTCACGATTACTTTTTTTATGACAATCTTGCTGATACTATCATTACATTATTACACCATTTAGGAGAGAAATAATCATGCTTCAATGGGTTTTTATTAGTTTAGAAATTATTATCGGATTTGCAGTGTTTTGGGTGGGGCAATTTGCCTACCAAAAAATCTACCGCCGGCACATGAATCTCAACCAGGAACTCTTTATTAAAGATAACCCTGCCGTTGCTATTTCCCTCGTTGGTTATTACTTCGGAATTGTCTTAGCTTTAGGCGGAGTTTTAGACAAAACCCTAACTACTTGGCAAGGGGAATTACAAGTTTTAACCAGTTATGGTGCAACCGTAATTTTATTCATGCTTGCCGGCGCCTGGGTAGGAGATAAATTAATCCTCCGTTGCTTTAATTGTGACAGAGAAATCCTCCAAGAAAGAAACACCGGCGCAGCAGCAGTAGAAGCCGGCAATCATATCGCCAATGGCTTAATTTTAAACGCTGCACTAGGTGGAGAAACCGGCACCTGGTTAGTCGGTTTAGTATGCTGGATTATTGGTTTAGGAGTGCTACTTTTAGTTAGTTTAGCTTATCCAAAAATCACCAAATACAACGTATTTCGAGAAATTGAAAAACGCAATAATCCCGCCGCTGGTGTTGCTTTAGCCGGCTTATTAATCGCCACAGGCAATATTGTCCGCGTTGCATTTTCCCCCGAATTTGTAGACTGGAAAACTAGCCTCAGCCAATACGTTTTTACTCTCCTTTTTTGTCTCGTTTCTCTCATCGCTATTCGTTGGTTAGCCGATTTAATCTTAGTTCCTGGTGTCAAAATATCCGACGAAATTGTAAATCAGCAAATCCCCAATTTAGGAGCCGGTTTAATCGAAGCTTTTGCCTATATCGGAGCCTCATTTTTAATCGCATGGGCAATTTAATCGCCTAGAATTCAAAGGGGCTGATGGCATCAATAAATTAAGCCGAACTACTACTCTCTCCCTTAATAACCGCAGCCCCAATTAAATGAGCTAAACGTAAAGCCTCCGGCACCTTTCCACAAGCAGTTAAACGCGGCAAAACCGCCGCAATAACTTCGGGAGACTCCCCACAAACCTGAAAAAAATAAGGCGGATAAGCATAAATTTTCCCTGCACGGCTTAATATTTCCAGACGCTTTTCTAACATTGGAAGCCGGCTCATAGCTTGCTCAATTTTTGTCAGATTTGGTAGCCGGCGCATCACCGCCACACAAGGTAGATTTAACCGTAAAGATAACTCCTGTAAATCAATAATATTAAACCCTCCAAAACCAATCCCATCAATTAAAATTAAATGCAATTGCCGAAGAAATTTCTTACCAATTAATAACTCACAAATTTTATGCGTTGCATCCCAACCATCCGGCTCAACTTCTCCCCAAACCATCCCCTCAAACCGCGTTCCAGCACACACAATACCCGCAATATTCACCGCCTCACCGCTACCCCGAATAAAAGGCGCATCATCAAAACCAATCACTCTAATTTCCCGATTTAAACGCAGTAAATCTGTTAGTTTCATAGTAAAATATATAAAGTCAATTTAAACAAATAGTTGTGATCACCACAACATCTCCCTGCAATGTCAAAAATTTTAACAGAAGCAAAAGCCTGTTTGCGCCTAGCAATACCCCTCGCCGCCGCGCAACTTGCTCAAGCCGCCACTAATTTTGCCGACACAGTAATGATGGGGTTACTTGGTAGCACAACTATCGCTGGTGGAGGTTTAGGATCTGTTATATATTCTACTCTGGTTTTAATCATCACCGGCATTGTTTCTTCCACAAGCATTTTTGCCGCTGTCGCCTTTGGGATGGGTGATAAAGATCGCATTCGACGCATTACTAATCAAGGACTTTTGTTAGCTATTTTTATCTCTTTTCCTTTGATGATATTAATTGCTAATTTTGGTAAAGTTTTAGGTTTATTGGGCCAAAATCCAGATAATATCCGTTTAGCAGAAGATTATCTCTCTCCCATTATGTGGGGCTTTCCTGCTAGTATTGGCTTGGCAGTATTAAGAAGTATTTTATCTTCTTTAAACCATGCCAAAATCATTACTTTTATTGTGGTTACAGGAGTAGTTTTTAATATTTGTGGAAATTATATCTTGATGTTTGGAAAGTTGGGTTTTCCTGCCCTTGGTTTAGCCGGCATTGCGTGGGCAAGTACCTTAACTTATTGGTTAATGTTGTTTGCTGCTATTTTTTATATGCTCTCTCAATCGGAATTAAAATCTTACCACTTTTTTAAAAAAATCTCCCACATTGAAATCCCAATCTTAGGCGATTTAATCCACACCGGCTTGCCAATTGGTGGACTATTTGCATTTGAAGCTGGACTATTTGCAACCACTGCTTTTTTAATGGGATATTTAGGCACAATTCCCCTCGCTGCTCATCACATTGCCCTACAAACCGGCGCCATGACATTTATGGTGCCGGTGGGTATTTCCCTCGCTACAACTGTTAGAGTCGGGCAAATGATCGGACAAAATGACCCAAAAGCTGCTAGATTAGCTGGCTTTGTTCCGATTGCCATAGGCGCTATTTTTATGACAGCAATGGGTTTAATTTTTTGGCTATTTCCTAAACAAATTGTATCTCTATATTTGGATATTAAAAAACCTGAAAACTATGCCGTTGTCAACTATGCCATTTCTTTATTAGGCATCGCCGCTATGTTTCAAATATTTGATGGCATTCAAGTCATTGCCGGCGGTGCTTTGCGAGGCTTAAAAGATACAAAAATTCCCATGTTTGTTGGCATCTTTTCCTACTGGGGAGTTGGATTTGTCACCGGCTGCATTTTGTGTTTTTATTTCAAATGGGGAGGGGTAGGTTTATGGGCCGGTTTAGCCCTCGGACTTGCCGTTACCGCCGCAATTTTAACATGGCGTTTCACCCATCTTATCAACCGATTTTTACTCTCCTAACTTTCCCCCCCTTCCTCCAAAACCCCCTATTTCCAAACAGACAACCCATCCTATTTATCTGCGTTTATCTGCGTTCATCTGCGGTTCAAAAATCCCCCCATACCGCTCAAAAACAACCACCGGCATATCACTAACCCTCCCCAAATAATTCGACGCAAAAAGCGTAATATACTCCCCCATAGACCAATTTAAAGGAGTCATAGATTTAGTAGGAGTTCCTGGCACAAAACCGGCCGGTGAATTCAAATCCCCAACTTGCTCAGGAATCATCAAAGACTCATTCGCAAAACCCCGCATTGTCGCCAAATAACTATCAGCCTTTCCCCCCCTAGCCACCTCAAAATGACCCCTTTCCCCAGTAAAAATAGGCCATAATCTCCCCACACCAGCCCCCGTATAATCATCCCCATTTTCTCTTTCCCCATAACCATCATGGTTATAACGAAACCACCCCTCTCCTTTCCCAGGAATCGTTTGTTTAATAGTAGAATCCACTACCTCCAAAGACGCTAAAATAGCCGGATTATCCCAACGTTTAACCCCATGCCGCACCAACTCCAAAAAACTCATATCCACAATCAAACGCTCATCATAAAAACCGCCACCATTTTTAATAAGTAAAACCTCCCCATCATTCGGGTTCCCATTTCCATCAATGCGCTCAAAATATCTGCCATTCCCCAGACTACCCGAAGTCGTAAAAGTCCAATCTTCCACCTTTGATTGCCAAAAATCAGCCGTTTTTAAATAACGTTCTTGACTTTCAAAATCCCCATTAGTTTTAGCAATATCCGCCGCACAAACCAAACCGGCAATTTCCGCCGCAATAGTAGCCGGAGAATAACCGCCATTTTCTTCCCAACGTTCTTGACTCGTAACCGGCCCATATTTGATAATATAATCGGCTGCCGGTTGGATATTTTTACGATAAGTCTCAGCATCATTTCGCCCTAATTTCCAAGCCAAAATAATCGGAAAAGCCGTTTCATCCATCTGCACCCCATTCCAATAAGGAGTACCATCAACCCAGGCATTTTGCGTAAAATGTCCGTCGTTTTGTTGACCTTTTTTCAACAACCAATCTAAAGCAAAATTTGCCGTCTCTTTATCCCCAGCCACCATTAAAGCACTAGCAAATTTATATAAATCTCGCGGCCAAATTAAATGATATCCTCCCGAATTTGTCACCCCCAAAGCAGTACAAATTCCCCCATTAGAATTGCCCCAAGGATTACCCAAACCTGCTACCATTGCCCCAGAATCTTTATCCTGAGAAGCTTTTAATGTCATCGCCGCCACATAATATTGCTCGTCCGCCGTGCCACCAAAATTATTAAGCCGATTTGTATAATTTTCCCATTCTTGATTATAGGTTGTCAAAACTTTTTTTAAATCTTCTTTTAAAGTTTTGCTGGCATTTTTTTCAGCCTCTTTTGCACTCTCCCCAAGCCCCAAAACCAAGTTAAATGTTATCGATTTCTGTTTGGCATAAGCACTCAAATCTAACATCGCCATTTGAGCAATATTGCCATTACTTGCTTTCTCAAACGTCCAATCCATTTTAAAATCAGACGTAGCTTTTAAATCTTGCCAGCCATCGCTTTTTGCCACAAAACCAGATGACTTTTTTGTAAAAGGCAGAGAACTTGTTAAAGCGGAAGTATGAGCAGTTTTTTCATTGGTAGCAAAGAGGAAGTTTTGGCGATGGTAGCCGGTGGTATTGCGGCCTTGATTAGAAATCGCTGGATGATATAAAGTGTAGAGGTTAAAATCGCCTACAGTTCCGCGCAAAGCAGTAAAAGTAACTTGCTGAATAAGAGTGTTACGGTTGGGATCTGTAAAGATAGTTTTGTGAATTTTATATTGTTGATTTTTGGCAGTATTGCTAATTTCCCAAGCCAGAGAATGAGGGTTATTTAAAAGCACTTCACTGGTGGTATCTTGTTTTTCTTCATCTACCCAAGTTTTGGCAGTATCGCCGATTAAAAATTGCCAATCAACGGTGGCGGGAGTATCAACGGCGGGGTAAAAAATTTGAGTTAAAATGCCAGAAGTGCCGGTGAACCACACTTTAGAATTGCGATTTTCAGCAGTTCCTAAAAACGTTAAGGTAGAAGGCGACCAATTTGGACAATTTCCGGGTGATCCAAACGCTTGCGGGGTGTTGAAAGCGTGAGTAAATGTGATGTTGCCAACGACCACAACCAAAATTAATAAAATCGCAATAAAACTACCATAAAATTTCTTCATTTTTTTAAGCTTATTTAGGGTGGGCATAGCCCACCATTGGCAATCTTTAATTACTTAGACAACCGGCTCGTTGAACGATAAAACGGCTTTTTAACAACCACCGCCGGATAACTTTTTCCCCGAATTTCTATCTGCAATTCCTGCCCAACTGTTGACAACTCACTCGCCACCAAAGCCAAAGCAATTGGATAGCCTAAAAACGGTGCCGGTGCCCCACTCGTCACCACTCCTACTTGCTTACCTTCATATAGCACCGGATACCCGTGTCGGGCAATATTCCGCCCCTGCATTTGCAAACCAACCAGCCTTTTTTTCACCCCTTCTTGCTTTTGTTTTTCCAACACCGGCCTGCCAATAAAATCCCCCTTACTTTCCAAATGCACCACCCAATTTAACCCCGCTTCCAAAGGCGTTGTATGGGCATCAATATCTTGCCCATAAAGCCCCATTGCTGCTTCTAAACGCAGGGTATCTCTCGCACCCAAACCACAAGGAATTACCCCTGCTTCAATCAAAAATTCCCATAATTTTATCCCTATTTCTGGGTCTACCATTACCTCAAATCCATCCTCGCCGGTGTAGCCGGTTCTTGCCAGAAACCCGACACCCCCCAACACCTCACTTTCCAAATGTCCAAACGCCTTTACCACACTCAAATCAGCCTTAACAAACGGCTGTATATATTCCACCGCTTTCGGCCCCTGAATGGCAATTAAAACCTTATCTTTCGAGACATCTTGCATCAAAACCGGCTCTGGATTTTCGCCATTTACTGCTTCTAAATGCGTCAAAATCCAGGCTTTATCCTGTGATTTAGTCGCCGCATTAACAATCATTACTCCCGCATGAATCCCACCATCATCACAGCCTTGATAATAAAAAATAATGTCGTCTAAAATCCCCCCTTGTCCATTTAATAAAACTGTATATTGTGCCTGACCGGCCTGCAACCGGCTTAAATCTGATGGCACCAATTCTTGCAATTTTTCAATCAAATTTTTACCGCGAAAGAGAAATTTTCCCATGTGAGAAATATCAAAAATCCCCGCATTGGTTCTGACTGCTTGGTGTTCTTGATTAATACCGGCAAACTGTACCGGCATGGAGTAGCCCGAAAAATCTGTCATCCGAGGTTTGAGTTTTTGGATCGTCTCATACAACGGAGTCTGCAAAAGTGCCGGGGCGGTTGGCAAATTCTGGGTTTCGCTTGCTTCTATGTTAGCCACAAATAATTTTTCTATTTACTAAAATCTGTTTCTATTTTAAGTGACAACTGCCAAAAGAAAGAAAATCTTAAGTTTTCCATCTCCCCAATTATGCTTTTTTGAGTATTATTACTTATGCCTTGTTTTTAGTAAAGATTGTTATCAATTGCTTTGTGTTCACTCTCGTTTCTGCTAGTATTTATTAATGAAAGGCTGCATTACATTACAGTTGGTGTACTGTCTCACCCAACTATTACCAGCCTCGGCAAATCGTAGGGGAAGAGCAATTTAACCGGCTTCTCAAAACTCCCCCAACCCTTAAACCAAACTTATTAAAACCCTTTGATTGCAAAAACTAAAAAACCATGAATATAAATCATTACTGTGACGAGTGGATTCAAGAATGGTGCGAAGAAAACGGCTGGACTGACTGGTTTAGAGAACGTTACAGCAATTATTGGGCTTTTCCCCCCGGCGCCGTCATGCCCGAACCGATCCCTACAAAAACCCTGCGCTGGATTAAAGCTCGAAAAGGCTTGAGTCGCCATGAAAAATTCTGGTCAGCCTCCGCCTTTGTTGCCACCGCTGCCGGTGCTGTTTTAAGTTATCTCCTTCACTCTCCTATGCCCCTCGTCTTTGCTTTTGCTTTTGATGCGGTTGCTGTAGCCTTGCTAGAAGAAGATGAATAAAATGCCGGCAAATTTATGGTTCATTGTTGAGGGCCGGTGAGCGGTGAACCATTTAAAACATCATTGCTGATCCTGATTGATTATTAAATGCCGTTTCACCCAGCTTAGAAAAACGCCAAAACCAAGCAAAATCAAGTTTAATTTGAAATTGAATCCTGAATATAAAATTCAAAATTGTTATAGTGGAGCTAAGCGGATTCGAACCGCTGACCCCCTCAATGCCATTGAGGTGCTCTACCAACTGAGCTATAACCCCTTGCGGTGTGCTTAATCATATTGTCACAACTTCCTCAAAGATGTCAAGCGTTTTTGCAAATTTTTTTTGTAATTTCTTGAAATACTGATCCTGGTTAGTTTTGGAGCAGTTACAGCGCCGGTTGAATTGTTTAAGGATGGGTTGTCGGCACCTCGGTAAAAAACGGCGCATCCGTCTGGTAAACCCAGCTAAGATATTCCACCTCAGCCGAATCTTGAAGATAGGATTGCTGAGTCAGTTCGGTAACATAACCCACATAACCCCCCATCAAAAAATAAACCGCTACCATAGCCGCCGCCGCAGATGCCACCAGAGTACCGGCCAGCATCAAGGCAAACTCCCGATGTTGCACGGCTTCCTGCATCAGGTGCAGCGACCAAGCCACCAAACCAATAACAATAACAAGTATTATGAACATCTCTTTACATAATTTAACTATTGTTATCTTGACATATCGTAGGGGTTGTATCAACACTCTTGGGTAATGAAAACCCTTAAGCGTTTGTTAAGAAATTATTACAAAGGGCAAGCGGACGGGGGGATATTGTGTGGTTTTCCCTATGGCTATTGCCCCTGAGCAGCCTACTATGGGGCAACCCCAGGGGAATTGGCCCGACAACATCATCCCCCAGATGTGTAAGGCCAAATAATCAGCTTGTGGGCCGCTGTTTTTAGGCGCGCCGCACCGGCATTTTTTGCTCGCTCAAATAATCCTTAATTTCTCCCACCGTCAACTGACCGTAGTGCAGCAAAGAAGCCAGCAGAGCCGCCTCAGCCTTTCCCTCACTCAACGCCTCATAAATATGATGACAATTGCCGGCCCCCCCAGAAGCAATCACCGGCACCTCCACAGCCTGAGCAATTGCACGAGTTAGCTCAAGGTCATAACCGGCCTGAGTTCCATCAGCATCCATACTCGTCACCAGCAACTCGCCTGCACCCCGCTTTACCACCTCAGAAGCCCAAGCCAGCGCATCAATGCCCGTGTTTTCTCGACCCCCGCGCACATAAACATCCCACCCCGGATTAGTTGGGTCTGTCCGCCGGCGAGCATCAATCGCCACCACAATGCACTGATTGCCGAAACGTTCGCTGGCCCGGTTAATAAAATCTGGTTCCCGCACCGCCGCCGAATTGATACTTACCTTATCGGCACCGGCTCTTAACAATTTTTTAATTGTTTCTAAGTTTTGAATACCGCCACCCACCGTCAGCGGAATAAACACCTGCTCTGCTGTCCGGTAAACCACATCAAAAATAATATCGCGGTCTTCGTGAGTGGCCGTAATATCCAAAAAAACCAACTCATCGGCGCCGGCCTTATTATAAACCTGCGCCAACTCCACCGGATCGCCGGCATCGCGCAGATTAACAAAATTTACCCCCTTCACAACCCGACCGGCCTTGACATCCAAACAAGGCAAAATTCTTTTCGCCAGCATAAATTTTTACCAACACCTGAAACAACATAAAGCGCTTGCGTGCCAAAGATTTTACTACATGGTGACCACTTAAATATTTTGAAAAAGACATTTTATAAATTAACTCATTTTGTTGTGATCATCACTCCAGAAAAGCTGAGCCAAAGGCAGGATAACGGCCAATTAAATCGCTCAATTTCCGCTCCAAATTAGGGAAAATAACCGTTTCAAAATCAACAAAAATAACTGCCTTATCCTGAGACGCAGGGCTTGAATTTTCACACTTAATTGTGGGCAAAAAAAAGAAAGATTAAAAGAGGCTGGCTTGAAAAGCAATCGGCGGGAGTTAGCACCCTTGGGGATAAAATTTAATGGTGATATGGCTGGTGTCCATCCCCGCTTCCCAATGGGGGTAGTTCGACGACATTAAACCAGTATTTGCTGAGGGTGAGCATAACATCCACTAAGGCATCAAAAGTCATGGGTTTGGTAATGAATGAGCTTGCGCCTCCGTCGTAGGCTTGTTTTATGTCTACTTGGGCGTTGGATGTGGTGAGAACAACGACTGGAATTCGCCGTAAGCTTGGGTCTGCTTTTATTTCGCCAAGAGCTTGTCTGCCATCTTTTTTTGGCATATTAAGGTCGAGTAAAATAATCGTCGGTCGCGGAGCATTTTCGGGGTTGGCGAATGCGCCCCTTTGGTAAAGATAATCGAGGAGTTCTTCGCCATCTTTTACGCAGTAAAGCACAGCGGGTAATTTGATTTCTTCCAAGGCTTCGCTGGCAAGTAGCTGATCATCTGGATCGTCATCTGCCATGAGGATGATAATTTTTTTTTTGTTGGAGAAGTTCACGTTAGTTGTCCTTTTTTGGTTTGGTTGATGGGTAAGGTAATGATGAAGGTAGAGCCTTCTGTGGGTGAGCTTTTGGCGGTGATGGTGCCGTTGTGACGCTCTGCAATTTTACGACAAATGGCGAGTCCTATGCCGGTGCCGGTGTATTCACTGCGTGCGTGTAAGCGTTGGAAGGGGATAAAGATTTTTTCGAGGTATTTTTCATCAAATCCTATGCCGTTATCTTGGACGAAGATTTGCCAATATTCCTCGATTTCTGAAAAATTGCCGTCTGGGTTTTTGTAGGGGTGGCTATAAATTTTGATGTGGGGCTTTCCTCCGGGTGGGGTAAATTTTAAGGCGTTGTCAATAAGGTTTTGCAACAGTTGACGCATTTGGGTAGGATCGGCTTCTAGGGTTGGCAATTCTCCGATTTCTAGCTTGGCATTTAACTGTTCAATTCTGACTTCGAGATCGCCTTTGACTTCTGAGATAATTGTAGCGAGGTTAACGGTTTTCATGCCGCTGGTTGGGGTGTTGATTCTCGATAGAGTCAGCAAGTCATTGATGAGAATTTGCATTCGTTTGGCGGCGTTTTGCATTCGCTCTAAATAGTCGCCGGCTTGTTCGTTTAAGGTTGTGTCGCATTTTGTTTTGAGCCGGTCGCCAAAGGTGAGAATTTTTCTGAGGGGTTCTTGTAAGTCGTGGGAGGCAACGTAGGCAAATTCTTCGAGTTGCCGGTTGCTGGTTTCGAGTTGCTCCATGTAGGCTTTTAAGGCTTCTTCTATTTTTTGTCTTTCTAATATTTCTTTTTCTAATTCTCGGTTGATGGCTTCTAATTTTGCTGGGCTTGGAAGGGCGAGGGCTTGTGGGATAATCGGGATGAGTTCTAAGGCTGTGTAGAGGGAAACAATGGCGGTTATAGCTTTGATAATTCCTGAGAGCCAGTAATCAGGATTCCATAATGTCCATACTTCCATAAAGTGGGTAGTGCCGCAGGCAATGATAAAGGCTCCAAATAACCAAAATACTTTGGGAAAGGGTAGGTCTTCTCTTTGTCTGACAAAGCAAATGAGGATGACGGGTATGGAATAATAGGCGAGGGCAATTAGAGAGTCAGACGCAACATGAAGCCCCACTAAGCCGGTTTTCCACAGGTAACAGTGTCCGTGTGGCATGAATGGTGTTGCTCCTAGCAGTTGATGTGACAATTCGACCATGATTTTTTATTGAAATTTTGGGGTTGATTTGGATGAGGTTGATTTTTATTTGCTATTGTGTTATGGCCTTAACTAAGGGCAGCCGGTATTAAAAGTTTTTGGTTTTTATGGATTTAATTTTTGCTGTATCTCCGTCGGCTGTGAATATTTTACAAAATTTGGGCCTTAAAAACAAGTTTTAATAATTTTTGTTAATAAAAGCCATAAGGGATTATGAGGAAAGACAATCTTGATATTTTTTGCATAAAGAAAGTAAAGGGTGCGTATCAAATTGGATGATAAGCACCCAATCAGTGTTTAAGCTTTGGGTAATTTATATTGACTGACGATTTTTTTGGCGTAGTCGGGAACGTGATTTTCTAGTTTTTCTGGGTGGTTGCGTTTGACATAAAGATAGTTGCGGGTGAAGTGAGAATCAATGGAAAATCGGGCGTATTCTAACCCTTTGGGGCCGATTTTTTCGATAACAACTCCCATCATTTTTGCTGCCCACATGGGGAGGGTGACGGCTTTATCGTAGGCAGGAATGCTTTGTTGAACGGCGGCTTTTCGGTCGCCAGAGGAGGTGACTGGTTGGGTGTCAATTTGATTTTTTACGAGGTCTAACATTTCTTGGCCGGTGTCGTTGCGAACGACGATCCATTGCCAGCCAAAGGGCGCTCCCATATAGCCTACGACTAAATCGGCAAGGGAGTTGACGTAATCAAAACAACTCATGCAGGAGGGGGCAAATACGTCTTTGAGTTCTTTGGTGTTTAGTCCAAAGAAGGGGACTTTTTCGATAGAGCCGTCTTCGTGTTTAAAGTGTACTTGGAAATCCTGCATGAATTCGTAATAAACGACGGTTGAGGGGGATTTGCTGGTGGTGTCTAGGAATTTTTGCAAACCGGCTCGACTGACGTTATCGACACAGGGTGTGCCTAAAACGTAGAGTTTTTCTAAACCTAGTTTTTTCTCGACGGCGCGTAAGGCTTGAATTTGGCAGCCAACGCCGATGACAAGAAGGCGTTTAAGGCCGGATTTTTCGATTTCTTCTAATACGGAAAGGTTGGGGGATAGGGTGGGTTTATTGACTTTTGCGGCGAGCACTTCGGCGGGGGTGCGGGCGATGACCGGCATGGGTTGAAAGCGGTCTTCTTTGGTGTTTTGGACGCAGACGACGCCTTCAACTATGCCTTGTGTGAGCATTTCGCAGGCGATGCTGCTGACGATGCCTGTCCATTGTGCGCCCTCGATGGGTTGTTTTTTGCGGGCGGCCATCATGTCTTGATGAACGCCAAAATAGAGGTCGTTGGGGTTGTCTAGGTTGCGGCTTTGTCCGTGTATTTGTTCTTCGAGTTCGCTTATTTGTTGGTTGATGAAGGCGCAGGCTTCCTTGACATAATGCACATAATATGTGTCACAAAGGCCGCATTCGCTGCATAGTTCTTTGGCGGGGCGGATGCTTCCTGGTTTGAGGGCTTTGGCTTTTTTGTGTTTGTCGGGTTTGGGTGCTAGTGAGGTCATTGAAAGTTGTTCTTTTATATTGGTCTTGTCTCAACAATACCGCTTCAGGCTGAATTTTACGATTGATATTCACAGAGAAGAGGATGGCCGGTTTTTGGCTGTTGGTGATTGGGATGTCTGGAGTTTTGGCTTATGGGGAAACTCAGGATGATGCGATCTCTAGGGTTCAGGCTTTGGCGTTGCGGGTGGTGGCGGATATTTTGGAATATGGCGAACTTAACCGGCCTCTTTTTTGTTTCCCCGTCAATTTTTGATAGGAAAAACTTGCCTAAAAAAAATACATTGATGTGCAGAAAAATCAAGGGTAAATTTTCCGTAAAATTTTGGGGAAGGATAGGATTTTTTAAGTAATTTCAACAGTGTACCGGCATGACTGTTAGTATAGACTGCGTTTGTTTGTTACGCAACTTAATATCCCTCCGCACAACGATGACAGCACAAAATTTTTTAACGGCCACCCAGGTTCAGGGTATGGCATTGATTGAGGATTCTGTCAATGCTAAAAACCAAGTTCAAAAGGAAGAATTAGCGATAGCAATTGCCACCCAAAATCATTTAGAAGAGGAGTATGATAAGGCGGAAGATGAGGTTTATACTTGGGTGCAGGTGGCATTTTTAGCTCAGAAAGAAGGACGGGATGATTTGTTGTTGGAGGCTTTGCGGCTGAAACAAATTCATCAAAAAAAGGCGAGTTCTTTAAAAGTGCAATTGGATGAGATTCGCTGTAAGATTAATAGCTTCCGGTTGGAATTTGCTTAGAATTTGTTGAGACTTGCGTTCGCACGTTGCTACTGGGGTGCCGGTGGTGGACGTGCGTTTTTTGTGATATTTTAAATCCACAAGCACCTCTGCCCAATTCTTCCCTTATAGGGAAGGGAATAAAAGGTTATATTTTCGGGTAGAGGTTCCTATTGTTAAAAAAAATATCGTTTAGGTTGGTTTTTAACGTGACTAATAATCCTCGTCAAGTTGCTTTTTTTGCTCTGAGAGATGTTTACCGGCAGAATGCTTTTGCTGAGGCTGCACTTGATAAATGGCTGCAAAAATCATCTTTAAGTATTCAAGATAAACGGTTAGCAACTGAGTTAATTTATGGCTGTGTGAGAAGGCAGCGAACTCTTGATGCAATTATTGATCAATTGGCGAAAAAGAAGGCTGAACAGCAGCCGGTTGATATTCGGATTATTTTACATCTTGGTTTATATCAAATTCGCTTTCTTAATCATATTCCTGAGTCGGCGGCTGTTGATACAACGGTGGAGTTAACTAAACAAAATTCTTTAGCGGGTTTGGCGGGTTTTGTTAATGGCTTTTTGCGGCAATATATCCGGCTGGGTAAAGAAAAGGATGCGCTAGAATTGCCGGCTGATACTGTGAAGCGTTTGGGGATTTTATATAGTTATCCTGATTGGATTGTTGAAAATTGGATTAACCGGCTGGGAGTGGAAGAAACGGAAAAGTTATGTAAATGGTTTAATCAATCTCCGACAATTGATCTGCGAGTTAATGTTTTGAAAACGTCGATTGAAGAAGTAGAAAATGCGTTGATGGGTGCGGGGGTAGCTGTTAGTCGAGTGCGGCATTTACCGGAGGCTTTGAGGTTAACTGGGGGTGCCGGTGCTATTGAAAATTTACCGGGGTATAAAGAGGGGTGGTGGAGTGTGCAAGATAGTAGCGCGCAATTGGTGGGTTATTTGCTAGATCCGCAACCGAATCAGGTGATTATTGATGCTTGTGCGGCGCCGGGGGGTAAGACGACTCATATTGCGGAATTGATGGCGGATACGGGCAAAATTTGGGCTTGTGATAAGGTAAGTTCTCGACTTAAAAAGGTGCAAGAAAATGCAGACCGGCTTGAGTTAAAATCGATAGAAGTTTTAACCGGCGATAGTCGCAATTTTCCGCAGTTTAAAAATGCAGCAAATAGGGTATTACTTGATGCACCTTGTTCGGGTTTGGGGACTTTACACCGACGTGCAGAAGCTCGCTGGCGACAATCTCCAGAAAATATTATGGAATTGGCAAATCTTCAAAAAGAATTGCTGGCGGAGGCGGCGGAATGGGTGAAAGTTGGGGGTGTGATTGTGTATGCTACTTGTACGGTTCATCCTGCGGAAAATGAGGATGTGATTGAGGATTTTTTAGGGAAAAATCCCAATTGGGAAATAGAAAAACCCTCACTCAATTCGCCGGTTAGGGGTTTTATGAGTGAGGAAGGTTGGGTTAAAGTTTGGCCCCATCTTTATCAAATGGATGGGTTTTTTATGGTGCGTTTAAAACGCCAAAGTTAGGAAGGTTTTACGGCTAATAATATTTGGCCGGCGGTTAGGGTTTGCCCTTGGGTACAATATACTTCTATTACGGTGCCGGCGCTATCCGCAGTGACGGCTATTTCCATTTTCATTGCTTCCAAAATTACTAAACGATCTCCTTCAGAAATAATGTCTCCTGGTTTAACTAAAACTTGCCAAACATTGGCGGAAAGATGCGCCACTACTGCTTCACAATCAGCCGGCAAGTTAATTTCTGCTTCTGTGGTTTCTGCTTCTGGTTCTTCTACTTGGCGGGTAAATTCACCGGCTTTTTCCCAGCGTTCTCTTTCGCTGTTAAATGCGGCTTGTTGTTTGGCTTTGAAAGTGGCAATTTCTGAGGAAATTGAATTTAGAAACTCGTTATATTTTCTGAGGCTAAAGGTTTGTTCTTCTATTTTGAGTTTGTGTTTGCCTTGGAGGAAATCTTCTCGATAGCGTAATAATTCTTCGGAGGAAACTGGATAAAAGCGAATTTGGTCAAAAAATCGCAATAACCAGGGCTTTCCTGCTTCAAAATCTGCGGTTTCTTTATGGCAATTCCAAACTTGCAAAGTGCGGCCCACAAATTGATAACCACCGGGCCCTTCCATGCCATAAATGCACATATAAGCGCCACCAATTCCGACAGCATTTTCGGGTGTCCAAGTGCGCGCAGGGTTGTATTTTGTGGTAACTAAACGTTGACGCGGATCGATGGGTGTTGCCACCGGTGCCCCTAAATAAACATCACCTAATCCCAGGACTAAATAACTAGCATTAAAGACAATTTCTTTGACTTGTTCAATGCTATCTAGTCCATTTATGCGGCGAATAAATTCAATATTGCTGGGACACCAAGGGGCATCATTCCGCACAGATTGCATATATTTTTCAATAGCTAATCGTGTTGATTGATCGTCCCAGGCTAGGGGTAAATGGACAATGCGCGTCGGCACTTCCATGTCTTCAATGGCGGCTAGTTGTTTTTCGGCGTTAATTAAGCTATCAAGTAGGTCTTTAAGATGCAATCTTCGGCTGTCATAATGTATTTGTAGTGACCGAATTCCGGGCGTTAAATCAATGATTCCGGAGACGTGGTTGTTTTTTAACCATTCCATTAATCCATGCACTCGGAAACGCAAATTTAAATCAAGAATCAGGGGGCCATATTCTACTAAGAGATATTTATCTCCTGCGGGCCGGTAGGTGACGGCGATTTGGTTTTCTGATTGGGGGATTTGATGAAGAATGGGGCTATGATTTGGGGCAAGGGAAGTGGAAACCGGCTTTTGATTTGAGGGACATTTTAGGGTTTTGATTCGTTCATCTTGGGCTAATTCTTGTTCTAATGCTTGCTCAAAGTTGAGGCGATAAAATTTAACGGTGTCGCCTGGTTTGAGTTGTCCAATTTTCCATAATTCGGCTTGAATAATAGTAGCAGGACAGACAAAACCGCCTAAACTCGGCCCGTCTGGGCCTAAAATAATTGGCATATCGCCGGTGAAATCAATGGTGCCAATAGCATAGGCGTTGTCGTGAATGTTGGAGGGATGTAAGCCGGCTTCGCCACCATCTGAACGTGCCCATTTTGGTTTGGGCCCGATTAAACGTATGCCGGTTCGTGCTGAGTTGTGATGCACTGTCCAGCGGGTTGAAAAAAATATTTGGATGTCTTCTTCTGTGAAGAAATCAGGCGCACCATGCGGGCCGTAAATAACTCCTATTTCCCATTCGTTTGTATATTGGGGTATTAATTCTGGGGGTAAGGAAACGGGGGAATTTGTTGTTTGATTTTGGGATTTGTTGAGGTGTAAAACGTCGCCGGTTCTGAGGGTTCTGCCTGCGTGTCCGCCAAATTTTCCAAGGGTAAATGTGGCTTTGCTGCCGAGATATTCGGGTACGTCAAAGCCGTTTTTTACTGCTAAATAAGTTCGGTAGCCATGTCCTTGAATGCTTTTGAGTTTTAGGGTGCTATTGGCCGGCACTGAAACTACTGTCCAAAAGGGTACGGGTTGCCCGTTTAAGGTGGCTTTCATGGGTGCCCCTGTTAAACAAATTTCTGTGCTGGTATTGAAGCGTAAAACCGGCCCCATTACGGTACATTCTAAGCCGGCAGCGTCTTCAGAATTGCCTAGAATACTGTTAGCTAATCGGAATGCTAAATGATCTATTGGCCCGGAGGGAGGTACGCCAATATCCCAATATCCAATACGTCCGGGGTAATCTTGAATTGCGGTAAAAGTTCCGCCTTCTAAGACATCAATGGTTTGGGGTTTATACTCAAAGTTATTTAATAACTTCGTGCTAAGTTTGGCTTCGATAAAGTTAGAATCATCTAAAACTTGCCGCAAATAATCTAAATTTGTTTCGATTCCTGCTATTTGGGTTTCGTCTAATGCGGTTTTGAGTTTTTCCAGGGCTGCTTGTCTATTTTCGGCATAAACAATGATTTTTGCCAACAATGGATCGTAGTAGGGGGTGACTTCGGTGCCGGCTTCTATCCAACTGTCACAGCGGATATTTTCGGGGTATTTTACTGCACTTAATAAGCCGCTACTGGGTTGAAAGTTTTTGTGAGCATCTTCGGCATAAATTCGGACTTGAATTGAATGCCCTTGTGATTGATTTTGATAGTTTTCTAAGGATAATTCTCCGGCTGCTTGTTTGAGCATCCATTCCACTAAATCAAGGCCGGTGACACATTCTGTAACGCCGTGTTCTACTTGTAAACGGGTGTTGACTTCGAGGAAATAAAACTGTTGATTTTCGACGTCAAAAATAAATTCTACGGTGCCGGCGGATTGATAATTTACGGCTTTGCCAAGACGCACAGCAGCATCATATAATTCTTGTTTAAGAGTTTGGCTGATTTCGGGGGCCGGTGTTTCTTCAATAACTTTTTGATTGCGGCGTTGAGTTGAGCAATCTCTTTCTCCCAAAGCGATAACATTGCCTTTTCCATCGCCAAAAATTTGCACTTCTATATGTCTGGCCGTTTGAATATATTTTTCTAAAAATAAGCCACTTTCTTTAAAGTTTGTTTGACTGAGGCGTTGTACTTTGGCAAAGGAATCTGTTAGTTGTTGTTCCTTTAAACATACTTGCATTCCAATTCCACCCCCGCCGGCGGTGCTTTTTAGCATGACGGGATAACCAATTTTATTGGCTTCTTTTTGGGCTTCTTCGAGGGTTTCTAAAAGTTGGGTACCTGGTAATAACGGGACGTGATTTTGTGCTGCTAAGGCACGGGCGGTGTGCTTTAATCCAAATTGTCTGATTTGTTCGGGAGTAGGGCCAATAAATGCGATGTTTTCTTTGGCACAAGCTTCTGCAAATTCTACGTTTTCGCTTAAAAATCCATAGCCAGGGTGAATTGCACCGGCCCCAGTTTGTTTTGCAACTTCTAATATTTTTTGATATTGTAGATAGCTTTCTGCCACCGCAGCTGCACCAATTCTAACAGCTTCGGTTGCAGCAGCAACGTGCTTTGCATGAACATCTGCATCCGAATAAATGGCAACTGAAGCTATTCCTAAACGGTCGAGAGTGCGAATAATTCGACAGGCAATTTCGCCGCGATTGGCAATTAAAACTTTGTTGAACATGAGTTATTTTTTTATTAATTTATTATGCGAATTTATGCCCACCGGCAATCAATGGTGGGCATAGCAACAACCTACGCATCCCAAATAATTAACTGTATTGGTGTGGGATTGTAAGCATTACAAGGGTTGTTAACTTGCGGGCAGTTGGAGATAACAACTAGGGTATTCATTTCTGCTCGTAAATCAATTGTGCTGCCAGGATCGGAGATGCCATCAACAATTTCTAAACGTCCGTCTGCACTCACCGGCACATTCATAAAAAAGTTAACGTTGCTAACTAAATCGCGCTTTGTCATTTCATAGGTTGCGATAGCTTCGAGATAGTTTTCTACGCAGGCGTGGAGGTGTTTTTTATGCAGTCCGTAGCGTACAGAATTACTTTCTCGACTACAGGCGCCGCCGCAGGTGTCGTGACGTCCGACAGAATCATTTAAAACTGTCATCATCACTTGACCTTCGTTAGAGATAAGTTGGGTGCCGGTGGTGATGAAAATGTTGCCTTGACGCACCATTGTATCGGGGGCGCTGTAACGTTCTGAGGTGTCGTCTGCGTTGTAAAAAAGAACGTCTACGGCTTGATTTCCTCCGAGGTCAACGATACGGAGAATTTGACCTTTTTTGACAACGTGGGCCCAGGGTTTTGTGGCCGCTAAAACTTCGTTGTAAATCGCGTTTTGGGGGTCGAGTTGAGTTGGAAATGTGGCTACCATTTTTGATTTTCTCCTAGTTTTGAGTGGGGCAGGCATCTTGCCTGCCATTGACCGGCTTTTTTGTCGAGGTTTACTGAACAAATAAGGCATCTGTGTTAATGAAACCGCGCACAACTTCGGGGTTGGCATTGCGGCATAAATCATCGGCTGCGGGGGCGGGAGATTTCCAGATTTGTAGTTGAATTGGTTGGGGGTCGTAAACTGAATTTGGATGCAAAACGTGGGGGCAATTAGAAACAACGACTAAGACGTTCATTTCGGCGCGTAAATCGATAAAGCTGCCGGGTTTTTCGCAGCCTTCAACGTAGACCATTTTGCCATTTGGTTCTACGGCAATGCGGCTAAATAAGTTGAAGTTTGGCATGATGTCTCGTTTGGTTAAACCCCAACGTGCCAAGCCTTTTAAAAAGTTTGTGCGGGAGTTTTTATAGTCGCCTTCGCCATATTTTGCGGCTACAGAATTGGCATTGCTACAACCAGATAATAAGTCATGGTAGCCGCTGGTATCTTCGGTGATTGAAAAGAGGATTCTCCCCATGTCTGTATATAACACCATTCCTTTTTTTAGAAAGGCGTTAAATTGGATTTTTGCTGTGTCGGCGACGTTGAGGCGTTCAAGGGGATTGTCGGCGTTATAACACAACATTGATACGCCTTGGGAACCTTTTAAATCTGTGATTCTGAGGGTGTTTCCGCGTTTAATTATGCCGGTCCAATAGTCTCCGCCTCGGATGTTTTCTTCTATTAAAATAAGGTTGGAATCGAGGCCGGCAGTTGTTTGATTTGAAAGCGATTGAACCATATACTCCTCCTAAAAATTATCGGTTTTGCGAGTATTCAAGGATTCCGATTTCTTTGCAACTGCAAAAGCCCAGGAGTTTACCATCAGCAGTTTCTACTGTGTGGCTCTCCCGGGCTTTTCTCCCGCCGTGTACCGATTTTTTGGGGTTGAAATCGGCGCCTTCTCTCGGACCAGTCATCTAACAGTCTCATCTGCTAAACCGGAACCCTAGAAGCTCATTCCTGTTCTCTATGCAATTTTTGGGTAACTTGGGGTTGGTTCCCTGAAATCTGGGTCACTATTGTTGATTATAACAGGGGATTGTGGTAAATCTGTATAGACAAATACATTTTTTAGCGAATTTTGTGGGGCCGGTGGAAATAAGAAATTTTTTAACCGCAGATAAACGCAGATGGACGCAGATGTAGAGACGTTCGCAGCAGTTCGTCTGTACTTTTTTAAGGCAGATGTGGTATGAGGTTTAGTGATATGGTAGAAGCTATAAAAAATTTTTGTTTTAAGGAAAAGCTAGAATTTATAGGGTTTTAACCGGCAAAATTAAGAGGTTTTTTTGGGAGTAACAAATCTTGGCTGAAGAATGTTTTTTATCGGGAACTCAAACTTGGTTACACTATCTCGAATCTTGCCAAAGTACGAATTCTTGGGCAATGGAACAAGGTCAAAATTTGGCGGATGGGGATGTGGTTTTTACTCGCAATCAAACGGCGGGACGGGGACAGCATGGCCGCAGTTGGATGTCACCGGCAGGAGTTTTAACGGCGAGTTTTATTTTGGATAATTTGCCGGTTTCTCAGTTACCAGGTTTAAGTTTGAGTGCCGGTTTGGCGGTGGTTTATGCGGTGGAGGAATTATTGCCAAATTTACAGGGAAAATTGCGTTTGAAATGGCCTAATGATGTGTGGTTAAATGAGCGGAAGTTGGCCGGTATTTTGTGTGAGGCAACTACGAGTTTTTCTCGCAGTCGTGCTATTGTTGGTATTGGCTTAAATTGTTGTGTTGATTTACCGGCTTTGGGGCTGGATTCTGCAATTAGTTTACATGAGGTTTGTGGTGATGTGCCGGCAGATTTGGTATTGTTGGAACGTTTGCGTTATTATTTGTTGCAGGCGAAATCAATTTTGTGTCAAGGCGAGGCCGGTTTAGCTGTTTTGCTGCCGGAATTACGTCGGCGAGATTTGCTTTTAAATCGAGAGGTTGTGTTAGATTTGGGAGGGGAAGAATTTCGGGGAGAGGCTGCCGGTTTGGATGCAGAAGGTCGATTTTTGTTGCGGTTGGCGGATAATACAATTAAGCCTTTTTCTTCGGGTCGTGTGATTCGTTTTATTTAACCTTAAATTGAGGGGCCGGTATTTTTGGGGCCGGCATTTTTGGGGCAATCGCAGGCGGAACGCCTGCGCCACTTATTCAGGGGATTTAGATTGTGTTTGTTTTGATAAATTTGTTTTGATAGAAGAGGAAAAATTTATGAATTCCAATGAATTTTTGAGCTTAGATTTGAGAAGTTTGGCTGCTGTTTATAACAGTGGTAAATTAACACCGGCAAACGTTATAGAATTAGTTTATGAACGCATCGAAAAATATGCAGATCCGGCAGTTTGGACTTGTTTAATTCCACCGGCAGAATCTCTCGAACGTGCTGAAAATTTGATGGCACAAAATGCTAAAAACTTGCCTTTATATGGTGTGCCGTTTGCCATAAAAGATAATATTGATTTAGCCAATGTGCCAACAACCGCCGGCTGTCCCGCCTTTGCCTATATCCCAGAACGTTCGGCTACTGTAGTCGAGAAACTTTGTGCAGCCGGCGCGATTCCGATTGGCAAGACGAATATGGATCAGTTTGCCACCGGCCTTGTCGGCACTCGCACACCATATAAAACTTGCCGCAATCCCTTTGATAGCCGTTATATACCAGGCGGTTCGAGTTCCGGTTCTGGGGTGGCGGTGTCTGCCGGCCTGGTGAGTTTTGCCTTGGGCACGGATACGGCGGGATCGGGTCGTGTGCCGGCGGCGTTTACAAATATTGTCGGATTGAAGCCAACGAAGGGACTCCTCAGTACGCGGGGAGTGGTGCCGGCGGTACGCAGTTTAGATTGTGTATCAATTTTTGCTCTCACTTGTCGAGATGCGGAGGCGATTTTGCAAGTTGCGGCGGGTTTTGATGTAGAGGATGCTTTTTCTCGATTGGCGCCGGTGACAAATTTGCCGGAAAACAAAAATTTAAGGGTAGGAATTCCGGGGGAAAGTTATTTAAATTTCTTCGGAAATTTGGAAGCCGAAAAACGCTATCGAGAAGCAATTGATCGCTTACAAAAATTAGGTAATCAAATTGTAGAAATTGATTTCAAAGCCTTTGCAGAAACCGCCCCTTTATTGTATGATGGCCCTTGGGTAGCGGAAAGATTGGCAGCCGTTGGTGAGTTTTTGATGCAGAATAAAGACGCGGTTGATCCTATCGTTTATGAGATTATTTCTGGGGGTAGCCGGTTTGATGCTGTGACAACTTTTAAAAGCTTTTATCACTTAGCAGAATTGAAGCGTCAGGCAGAAATTCAATGGCAATCAATGGATGTTTTAGCCCTTCCCACCACCGGCACAATTTATAGCGTCGAAGAAGTGCAAAAAGAACCCTTTTTACTCAATCGCAATTTGGGACTTTATACCAATTTTGTCAATTTACTTGATTTGGCAGCAATTGCTTTACCGAGTGGATTTCAAAATAATAAATTGCCCACAGGAATAACATTGATGGCACCGGCATGGAACGATGCTTTTTTGTGCCGGTTGGGTGCAATACTTCATGCTGAGTTGGGTGGAAAATTAGGCGCAACAAATGTTTTGCTTTAGGCGCAATATCGGGGTAAAATTAAGACAAAATTTGATAGGAAGCAGAGGATGGAAGAAAGAATCAAAATTGCTGTGGTTGGGGCCCATTTAACCGGCCAGCCTCTCAATTATCAACTAACAGATGAGGGTGGAACTTTGGTAAAAAGTTGCAAAACCAGTCCTATTTACCGGCTTTATGCCCTCACCGGCACAAATATTCCAAAACCCGGTTTAATTCGTCAAGGAAATGGCGAAGGATATGCAATTGAAGTGGAAGTCTGGGAATTGCCGGCGGCAGGTTTTGGCCGGTTTGTAGCGATGATTCCCTCACCTTTAGGAATAGGTACTTTAGTGTTAGAAGATGGCGAGGAAGTGAAAGGATTTTTGTGTGAATCTTTTGCCGTTAAAAATGCCGATGAGATTTCTGAATTAGGGGGTTGGCGAGCTTATTTAGCATCAAGATAGGGCAAAAAAAACAATAGAATTAATCAGGGAAAGGCTATTAGGATGAATCAAGATATTAACGTTTCAGAATCACCAATCTGGCAACCATTTACCCAAATGAAACTTGCCCCAGCGCCGTTAAAAGTTGTGCGGGGAAAAGGGGTATGGTTAGAACTAGAAAATGGGCAAAAAATTCTTGATTGTATTTCAAGTTGGTGGGTGACAATTCACGGACATTCACACCCGGATCTCGCTGAGACGCTTTACCAACAAGCGCAACAATTAGAGCACGTTATTTTTGCCGGCTTTACCCACGAACCGGCAGAAAAACTTGCCCGGAAAATACTTTCCCATCTCCCTCAATCTTTGACGCGAGTTTTCTTTTCTGATAACGGTTCCACTTCTGTCGAAGTCGCCCTCAAAATGGCTTATCAATATTGGCGCAATCGTGGCGAACCTAACCGGACAAAATTTTTAGGATTTGAAGGCGGTTATCATGGTGATACTCTTGGGGCAATGTCTGTAGGCAGAA
Source organism: Ancylothrix sp. D3o (assembly GCF_025370775.1). Classification (NCBI taxonomy): domain Bacteria; kingdom Bacillati; phylum Cyanobacteriota; class Cyanophyceae; order Oscillatoriales; family Microcoleaceae; genus Ancylothrix; species Ancylothrix sp. D3o. The sequence continues at coordinate 113,436 of NZ_JAMXEX010000016.1, forward strand.
GTTCAACTTGGTGGCAGCCCTTTTATTCCCTTATGTTTGCTACAGATGTTGTGCCGTTTCCCGCAACTTTTGACGGCGATGAGAAAGTGGAAATTAAAGAAAATAAAGCTTTAGAAAAAATCGAAGCTTACTTGAAAAAACGCGGCGAACAATATGCCGGTATTTTTATAGAACCACTGGTGCAAGGTGCCGGTGGGATGCGAATGTGCCGGCCTGAATTTTTGCAAAAATTACAACAACTTGCCCGTCAATTTGGCATTCTTTTAATTTACGATGAAGTGATGACCGGCTTCGGACGCACCGGCCAATTATTCGCTTGTTTAAAATCGCAAACCACCCCCGATTTATTATGCCTTTCCAAAGGAATCTCCGGCGGATGTTTGCCGCTTTCTGTAACGATTTCCAGCGAAGAAATTTATCAAGCCTTTTACAACGATCAACCCCAACAAGCCTTTTTACACGGTCATTCCTACACCGGCAACCCGCTTGCTTGTAGCGTTGGAGTCAAATCTTTAGAATTACTAGAACAAAACCCCGCCTATCAAAACCTCGAAACCCAACACCGCTATTTTTTAAACAAATGGTTGGCAGATCATCCCCTCATTGAAAACACCCGCATTTGCGGTACAATTTCCGCAATGGAAGTCAAAACAGAAACAGAAAGCGGCTATTTTAACGCCATTGCCCCAATTCTTAAAGCCAGATTTTTAGAAGAAGGCTTTTTATTGCGTCCCCTTGGTAATACTATATATATGATGCCGCCTTACTGCATTACTGCTGACGAATTGGAATCAATTTATCAAGTAATTCGCCGCGTCCTTGATAGCCTTTAGGAGTCTTACAAATGGTCTTAACTTCCGTTATTTCTACTACCCCAGACTGGAATAATTTTGCTGAACGTTCTCTTGCAGGAGAATGTCTTTCTCGTCAAGAATCTTTGGCTGTTTTGCAAGCACCTGATGAAGTATTATTAGACCAACTTAGCGCCGCTTTTAAAGTCCGCCGGCACTATTGGGGAAACCGTGTACGTTTGCATTATTTACTTAATGCACAAAGTGGTCTTTGTCCCGAAGATTGCCATTATTGTTCGCAATCAAAAATATCAACGGCTGAAATTGAAAAATATCCGCTTTTGGCAAAGGAAAAAATCTTAGAAGCTGCCGAAAGAGCAAAACAACTGAAAGCCGGCACTTTTTGCATGGTGATTTCGGGCCGGTCGCCCAATGAATCAACTTTTAGCCGTGTATTAGATGCCGTTCAAACTGTCAAGCAAAATTATGATTTAAAGATTTGTGCTTGTTTGGGATTGTTGAGTGAAGAACAAACAAAAAGACTGGCAGCGGCGGGGGTGGATCGAGTTAATCATAATTTGAATACTTCTGAATCAAATCATGCAAGTATTTGTTCAACTCATACCTTTGATCACCGGCTGGAAACCGTGAATCATGTCAAGGCTGCCGGGATAACGACTTGTTCGGGTGGCATTTTGGGAATGGGCGAATCAAACGATGATGTAATTGATTTGGCGCTTTCCTTGCGAAATTTGGGCGTGACGAGTGTGCCGGTGAATTTTCTCATCCCGATTCCGGGGACACCGTTTGCCGGCTTGCAGGCGTTGAACCCGCGTCAGTGTTTGCGTATTCTTTGCCTGTTTCGATTTTTGTTGCCTTCTCAAGAAATTCGGATTGCCGGTGGTCGAGAAGTGCATTTAAGAAGTTTGCAACCGCTAGGTTTATACGCCGCAAATTCAATTTTTGTGGGCGATTATTTGACGACGCCAGGACAAGCGGCTAATCAAGATTGGGAGATGATTAAAGATAGCGGTTTTGTCTTAGAATCTGCTGATGGTTCGCCTTTGGGATAAGGCAAATTTCCAAAAAAAACGCGAGGGGTGGGCAATGTCCACCCTTTCTTGAGACCGTTAGGCTGAATAAATTACAGAAAAAAAATATTCAAAATGCCTGGTTTTGTATTAATTGATACTTTACTTAGTGATGGATTAAGAGAATATAAGGTCAACCATTGAGCAAAACAGTTAAAACATCGTTAAAGATGTCTGTTAGGCCGGTTCAACATTTTAAAACAAAAAAAATGCTTCTAGGGTTCCGACTTTTCAACATTAAAGTGTCTGGTCCAAGAGAAGCAAGCCGTCAACTTACCCCAATTTTGTCGGCTACACGGCGGGATAAAAGCCCGGGAGAAGTTTAGTAACCCCCCAGCGGGTTGCGCTTCTTCTGGGCTTTGTGTTTTGGGATTTTTTAGCTTTCTTTGGCAGAAAAATCTAAGACAAATAACTGCCGATTTAGCTGCAAAATATTTGTTAATTCCTGAATTATTTTCATGTAGAAAGTTTTGATGAAACTGCGATCTCTTTTATCTTATATAGCGCTGTTTTTGGTTAGCTTAACTTTAGCTGTAAGCTGTACCAATCCTGCTGTTTATATCACAACAACTAACTCTTCGGAAACCGCCAGCGGAACGGGGGTTAGGTTAGGTTTTAGTGCATGGCCGGGGTGGTTTCCTTGGCAAGTTGCAGCGGAACAAAAGATTTTTGAGGCGAATAATGTTCAGGTAGATTTAAAGTGGTTTGATGGTTATTTAGACTCAATTAATACGTTGACGGCGGGACAAATTGATGCTAATTCCCAAACCTTGAATGATACGATTAGTTCGGTGGCCGGTGGGGCCGATCAAGTAGTTGTACTGGTGAATGATAATTCCACCGGCAATGATAAAATTATCGTCGCTGAGGGCATTAATTCCATTGAAGATTTAAAAGGTAAAAAAGTTGCCGCTGAAGAAGGAACCGTCGATCATTTTTTATTGCTTTTAGGGTTAAGAAAAGCGGGATTAAGCCCCAAAGATATTAATTTTGTTCCCCTGGAAACCGGCAAAGCTGCGGCGGCGTTTGTTTCGGGACAAGTTGATGCGGTGGGGGTGTTTGCACCGTTTACTACTCAGGCTTTAAAACGTTCTGGTAGTAAGGAATTATTTAGCTCAAAAGATTTTCCGGGGGCTATTCCTGACCACTTGGTATTTACCCGCAAGTTTGTCAATGAACAACCGGAAAAAGTACAGGCAATAATTGATGCTTGGTTTGCCACTTTGGAGTATATGAAAAATAATGCAGAAAAAACAATTGAAATTATGGCAAGGCGGGCCGGTGTGAGTGTTGGAGAATATAAAGAATATGCCGAGGGAACGAAAATTTTTACCATTGAAGAAAACCTGAAAGCGTTTCAACCAGGAACGGATATCACTTCTCTTTATGGTGCCGGTGAGGAAATGTCAAAATTTTTAATGGAGGTGGGATTGGCAACAACCAAACCCGATTTAAGTAAGGTTTTTGATGACCGATTTATAAAAGCCTACGCCGCCAAAGTCAATAAATCTTAAGTTGCCCTTTAATCGCCAAAAAATAAACTATGAATGACGATTTTGATCCGCAACCATTACGACCTTTTATGAAGGATAAAACCATCCGCCCTACGGTTTTCTGGCGGTTGGCAGAAGACATTCCCAAACCTTTAAGTACGGGATTGGCAATTGCATCTATTGCTGTGCCTTTCTTGCTGTGGTGGTTGGTAACAACTCTGGGAAATGTTGACCCTAAATTTCTGCCTTCGCCGGGGAAAGTTTGGGAAGCTTTTGGCCGGCTTTGGAGTACCCGCGAACTTTTAAAAGATACGGTGGCAAGTTTATGGCGGGTGGGGGTAGGGTTTTTGTGGGCGGCGCTTTTTTCGATTCCTGTTGGCGTTTTGATGGGGAGTTTTCCCAGTATTCGCGCTTTGCTGGAACCGATTTTTGGCTTGATGCGATATATGCCGGCACCGGCTTTTATTCCCCTGTTAATTCTTTATTTGGGAATTGGCGAAGAACCGAAAATTATGTTAATTTTCATGGGGGTATTTTTCTTTAATTCACTGATGGTAATGGATACGGTGAAGTTTGTTCCCAAAGATTTAATCGAGGCGACTTATATGCTGGGAGGAAATCGTTGGGAAACGCTAACTCAGGTGATTTTACCCCACGTTTTACCCGGAATTCTTGATGCTTGCCGCATCAATTTAGCTGCTGCTTGGCAGTTGGTAATTGTCTCGGAATTGATTGCGGCTTCGGAAGGTTTAGGCCGGCGAATTAGTGTGGCGGGCCGGTTTCTAAAAACCGATGAAATTTTTGTCGGTTTGATTGTGATTGGAATAATTGGATTAACATTTGATTTGGTTTTCCAATATTTCCTCAATGTTAGCTGTAAATGGGCAAGCCAAAAACGCTAACATTTGTTTCTGTTTATCAATTACTTATTTACTTACGGAGGCTAAACTCATGTTTTTACAAATCAACAACCTGCACAAGCATTTCGAGACAAAAAACGGCAAATTAGTCGTTTTAAAAGATATTAATATGACCATTTATGAAGGGGAATTTATCTGTGCTGTAGGCGCATCCGGTTCGGGCAAATCGACTTTGCTGCGGCAAATTGCCGGTCTTGATAACCCCACAACAGGAGAAGTAAAAATCGATGGAAAACCTGTCACCGGCCCCGGCCCAGATCGCGGGATGGTATTTCAACATTACACGCTTTATCCTTGGATGAATGTACAAGAAAATGCCGAGTTTGGATTAAAATTACAAGGCGTTTCCAAAAAACAACGCCGCGAACAAGCAAGTTATTATTTAAATGTGGTGGGATTGTCAAATTTTGCCCAATCTTTGCCTAAAGAATTATCAGGAGGAATGAAACAACGGGTAGCAATTGCTCGCGCTTTGGCTTCGCAACCAAAAGTGCTTTTGATGGATGAACCTTTTGGCGCTTTGGATGTTCACACCAAGGAATCTATGCACGAGTTTATGCTTGATTTGTGGCGGCGTACTAATCTGACAATTTTTATGATTACCCATGATGTTGAAGAGGCGGTTTTTCTGTCAAATCGTATTTATGCTTTGGGTGCTCGTCCGGGGACTGTACGAAAGGAAATTCCGATTAATTTGCCCCATCGCAGTCACAGTGTGAAACGTCATTCGACTTTCCATGATTATCGGGATGAGTTAATGGAATTGTTGCGGAAACATGGGCAGGAAGCGCAGCTTGCGGCAGCTTAATTTTGTTGTTAATAAGCCGGTTTGTTTAAGAAACCGGCTTTTATAACCTCGAAAATATTAAATTTTATGTCAACATCCGGCCCCATAAAATAGATTTGTTATAGTGAACAGGTTTTTAGCTTAAACGAACGGAAACAGTTTTACTATGTTGGATGCCGCAACACTTTTTGACGAAAGTTTTTATCTTGACAATAACCCGGATGTTGCTCTTGCTGTCAAAGAGGGAGTTTTTAGTAGTGGGTTTGATCATTTTATGGAGTTTGGCCGGTTTGAAGCCCGCGATCCAAGTGAGTTTTTTAACACCAATTTTTATCTAGGAAAATATAGCGATGTTCTAGCGGCTGTGCAGCAAGGAAGAGTTACAGCCTTTGACCATTTTATCGCCAACGGACAATTAGAAAAACGCGATCCTGTTTCTTGGTTTAACACAAGTCTTTATTTACAGAACAACCGCGATGTTGATGCGGCTGTCAAAAAAGATCCAATCACCGGCATCCAACATTTTATCGATTATGGAATCAAAGAAAACCGATCACCTGCCAAAGTTTTCCCAATTTTAGATAGGATTCTGGTAGGCAATAGCCGAGGCGATAATGTTGTTGCTTATAACTCAAAAAGCGGCGAATTTTTAGGAACACCTATTCCTAAAAATAGTGGGGGTTTAGTTGCACCAGATACTCTGCTTTATGGCCCCGATGGTAATGGTGATGGTGTCTCAGACCTTTATATTAGTAGTGGCGATAAACCGGCCAATTCTAATCAGCTTGGGGCTTCGGCTATTTTGCGTTATGACGGGGTGACAGGGCAATTTATTGATGTTTTTGTTGGCGATAATCCTAACACAGCCGTTGATGAAACAGGCGGTTTATATCGTCCTTATGGGGTAGATTTCGGCCCGGATGGTAATCTTTATGTCAGCAGCTTTTTAACCGATCAAATACTGCGTTATAACGGCACAAACGGCCAGTTTATTGATGTTTTTGCCAGCGGAAATCAACAGGCCGGTGGTTTAAATGGCCCGAATGGTTTATTATTTGCTCCCGATGGCAATCTTTATGTAACAACTCAGGGAAGTGTGGCAAAAAATGGCGAAGCTGATTTTAGCGCCGGTTTGCCTTCTCAGGTTTTGAAGTATAATTTGCAAACCCGTCAATCAAGCGTATTTGCATCACCGGCAGTCTCCCCAAATGGCGCAGGATTTATTAGTCTATTGGGAATGCAAATCGGGCCTAAAGATGGCGATATTTATGTCAGTGATTTTGCCAATGATATCCGCCGTTATGATTTAGAAACCGGCACCTTATTAAATACTGTGTCAACTAATTACACCGGCACTTCACCGAGTAATAATTTCACCGGCAATTTAGCATTTTCTCCCAATGGGAAACTTTATACCATTGGGTTTGATTACACAGAAGCCGGCAATAATATCGGTGCAATTTTGCGTTTTGATAGCATCACCGGCCAGCCTCTTCCCGCTGCGGCTAATTCAGGAGCGATTTTTGTTGCGCCGAATAACAATTTAGTTCGACCCATTGGATTAACCTTTTTTGAAGGTTAAATTTTTACTTGAAATAAGAAAGCCGGTTGGGTGCATCTCACTTTTGCGAATGTATCAAGTGGAAAGTTGACCATTGAGATAAGCACAGCGAAGAGAAAGAATAGA